>CAWVXU010000065.1:0-14831 GCA_963934255.1 uncultured Fibrobacterales bacterium | reverse complement strand
TTACATGGTGGGTTTGATGGTGCTTCAGGTGGTTTTGTGGGCTTTGATCCTTCAGGTGTTTCTCTTTTAGGTGCTGATTCATTTGCATTGGAAGAATCTCCTACAAGCACCCCCGGAAGTGACGAATCAAACTTGGTCACCATTCCTGTCTCTCTTGGAGTTGCTACAGCAGAAGCCGCGCACGTCAATTACGCCATTGAAACTTTTAGCTCAAGTCTGCCCTGGCTATCTCTTAGTGATCAAACTAAGCGAGCAGCAACTATTAGTGATAATGGCACTGGTGATATTGCATATGGAATTAATGGTGCGGTTGCGGCCCTTTCAGGCAGATTAGATTTTTCTGTTGGCAATACAGAGCCTGACACCCCTTTAACTCTCTACGTGCATGATGATTTATTAGCAGAAAATGATGTGGATTCATTAGAATATTTCATCTTAGTACTCTCAACAGATAATCTCAGTAATCTAATACTAGAAGATGATGCCAATGCAGCCTACTTTAATGGCACTGATACACTGATTTATCTTGTTCCAATTAAATCAGAAGATGCTGCCAATATACTCCCAACACAGATTCAAACTGATAAATTATCTATTGATGAAGGAACTACAGGTCCAATTACATTAACTGCAACTGACCCGGATGGTGACGATAATAACGTGAGCTATAGCATTGTCGCTGGTTTAGATGGAGCCCTATTTGAAGTGAATGGCTCAACTCTCACGCTCTATGATAATGCGGTATTTGAAAATGCCACAAAAGATACAGCAGATGTGAGTTTACAACTGACCATTCGAGTCCAAGACGAACATGTTGATCAAGGTACTTATGATTCGACCTTTACCTTTATAGTTAGCAATAGCAATGATGAAAAGCCAACAGCCAATATAGACTTACTCACTTTGGATGAAGGCGCTACCAATTCTATTGACGTAAGTGCAAATGATCTAGACTCAATTGATGGTTTACCACTTGCAAAAGACTATTCATTAAGAGGAGTTGATGGCGAAGCTAAATTTGGTACTGCGAGTCTTACTAGTGCTGGTCTTTTGAGCTACGTACATGATGGTTCAGAAAACTTTATAGATACTATATATTACACCTTAGATGATGGCGGTATTAACCCTTTAACTCAATTTGATACTTCATTTGTAGTAGTTACAATTAATTCAATCAATGAAAACCCTCCTGAATTAACTGTCGACACTTTATTTGTCTTTGAATCAGAAGTGAATGGATTTGCAATTGATACTCTTGTGGCAACTGATGAAGACAATAGCACTCTAACTTATTCAATATTAAGTCAAGAGCATGAAAATGCATTCGGGTTGGATAGTGTTACGGGCGCTCTTACAGTATTTGATACTGACTCGGTGGACCATGTAATAGACTCATTACACACTTTAACGGTTCGTGTCTTTGATGGTGCAAATACTCTCGATGTAACGTTTTATATTAAAGTCGGCCTCGTTAACGCCAGCTCTCCCGTGATGCGCGATACTCTATTCACTATTAACGAAGACATTGTTAACCTGACAGTTTTAGGGACTTTGGTTGCTACTGATGGGGATGACGATATTTTGACATTTGTGATTGCGTCACAGAAATATCCCGATGCATTTGTCTTAAGTCCTACTGGGATACTTTCAGTCAATGACTCATCCAAAATTGATTTTGAAGCAGATAGCATTCATACAATAGAGGTTGTTGTAAGTGACGATTCGTTGAGTTCTAATGCAACTGTTACTGTGGTTCTAAATAACCTCAATGATAACCCACCAATTTATGCTAATGCCGTCTTTACTATTGATGAAGATTTCCCCCAGGGAGATACAGTTGGAACTCATCAAGCAAGTGACGCAGACAATAGTCCTCTGACCTATGACATCACTTCACAAACAGTTCCAGGTGCTTTTGCAATTTCTAATTCAGGTGATATTACAGTTTTAGATTCAAACCTTATTGACTATGAATCAGAAATAATTCACCTCCTTCAAGTAACTGTTTCGGATTCAAAGTATAGCGCTCAAAGCGTAATAACCATCAATATCACTAATGTGAATGATATCAAACCAATTCTAGATGACATAGTCTACACAATAGATGAAGATGAACCAGTGGGCTTCGTATTGGATACATTAACAGGCTCAGATTTGGATGGTGATTTATTAGAGTACTCTATTATAAGCCAATCACCTGGAAATGCATTTGCTCTAAGAGATATAGGTGAATTAAGAATCTTAGATAACACTTTAATTGATTATGAAACTGCAATCACACATGTCATCTCTGTTCAGGTGAGTGATGGGGTTTATTTCGACACTGCTCAAGTGACAGTTAATCTTACTAACGTCAATGACAATCCTTTAATATTTACTGATACAATTTTCTCAATCAGTGAAGCCGCCTTAATAGGCGATACTGTAGGTGTTAAATTGGGTTATGATGCTGATGGACTCGATTTGACTTATAGTATCGTTAGTCAGGAAATATCGGGTGCATTCACCTATGATTCAAATGGAGTTTTTGTCGTGAATGATAATTCAACATTTGACTTTGATGGAAATAATACCAAGCTCGATGTGACGGTGATGGTGACTGATGGTATTGATTCAGCCACGGCCTTCATTTCTATATTCCTCACTGATGTAAATGATAATTTACCTACCCTGAATGGCGATACGATCTCAATTTCCGAAGAAGTATCCATCGGGTCTATTGTGACAACTTTAGTCGGTAGTGATGGGGATAAAAATGATAACCTGGGTTACTTTATTCAATCGGGAAATAGCAATTCTGATTTCATTGTCGATCCGGTAAGTGGAGTTTTGACGGTGTCAAATGACTTGATCTATGAACGGGATTCAATTTATGATTTGGTTGTGTATACCACTTCTAATAGTGATACTACAACTGCTTCAATCCGAATAATTATCATTAATGTAAATGTGAAGCCAGTCATCACTCTACTTGATACTCTTCGCATAGATGAAAATACTCTTGAGGGAGAGATTGTTACTGGTCCGTTTACTGGTGAAGATGCAGATTCGACTCAAGTTATTTGGGGCCTAGTTGATTCAACTTATTTTAATATTGATTCACTCACAGGCCAATTAACTTTAAAACAAGATTCGACTTTAAACTACGAAACCCAAGGGACAATTCCCATAACATTGACTGCCTCTGACGACTATTCAACTTCATACAAATCTGTATCTGTATATTTAGGTGATGTGAATGATGCACCAGTCATTGATAATCAAGTGATTCAGATTAAAGAAAACCAAGCCCCTGGCACTGTGATCGGCACAATTACTTCAACTGACGAGGATGCTGATGCTGTTATTATATACTCCTTAATTGACGATAGTTTATTCAAAATTGACTCCCTCACGGGTGAATTAACTGTTCGATATAGCACAGAACTTGACTATGAAGATCAGAAAACGCATTTCCTTGATGTGATTGTGAGCGATGGTCAATATGCTGATACGAACAAAACAATTATATCTCTTATCAATGTCGTTGAAGTTGCAACGATTGAAATCGTTGAAATATTTGACGAGTCAGGTCGCACTGTAAAAGGTGTCGATGAATTTTTTACTTCTGATGATTCGGTCTCTATAATCTATGACAAAAATGGAGTACTTGATACCATTAAATATTCAGTTGAAGAAGGGCTCAATATCCTTAAAGAAACGAATGATGATGAAACAATGGACATCCATGAAACCGTACGTGCCGAGGTAAGTGTGTCCAAAGTGGTTCCAGTTCTTGTCATAGTCATCGACTCAACTGTGCCTCTTGATTCGGCTGAAAATGTTTATTACATCAATGACTTAGAAAATGATGCAATTGTAGTTCAAATTACATATGTAAATGAGAAGCTTGAAACAATCACTTTTGATTCAACAATCACTAATGGAGACTTTGTTGAAGAAGGTAAAGAACGTACTAAAACAATTATTTATACTGATCCATTTGGGAATAAATCCAGAATTAATGTGAATGTGATTTTGGATACAACTCCACCTGAGTTGATAATTGTGACTCCGGAACACAAATCTAAACACAAATTACTTGAGCTTGATGTTATGTGGATCACAACTGATAATGATGTTCGTGATACTTTAAATAATGTTCAATTGGTTTCCCAAGGAAAATACCCAATTACTCGAAGTTATTCTGATTTTGCGGGCAATTCTGTGACTGTCACTCATGTTGTGACGATTAATGCCGATGCAGCTGGAGCTTTAATTGAGCTTGTAGATAAAGTGGTTGAACAAAAAACTGAAGAAGAAATTATCGCATATTTTGAAAAGAAAGAACGTGATAGTGACCCTGGCCTAGAAAATATTATACTTGATAAGGATGGTGATGGTATCCCTGATATTGAACGCGCAAATTTAAACGTCATCCTCCCCATTCATAACTCTAGCTCTGTTGAAAATCTTACTGCTGTGGAAATTGGAATTCAAACAAGTGAAGGTGTTGTGAAGCGCAAAAATTTAACTGAATTTGAATATAATCCAAAGACAGGTCTCATTGGTCCAACTCTAGAGTTGACACTGAACTTTCCAATTAATGGTGGTTACAGTGCAAGTGATTCCTTGCGTCAGGGATATATTCCTGATTCATTACGAGCAGCTTGTGGTCAAGACTCCACTATGTTTAAGTTGAAAATAGAGGGAATTCAATTCTTCATCTATGATCATATTGGTCAATATGTTTCTCAAATCAGATTCAATGGATTTGATTTGAGCGACCCAAATTATCAAGATGATGAAGGTAAAGTCACTCTTGCATTAGAATTACCTCAGTTAAAAGATGGATTGAAATCAGAGGCTGGGGATAATTGGGGGGCTGGTGTGTATATAATGAACGGTCTAATTAAAACAAGTGCAACACCGAGAGATTGTCTGAGTCATATAAACACATTGCCTACTCGTCGTAGTTCAACCACTTTGCTCGAAAGAGTGGGGTATCAACGTAATAATGATTAAATAGTCCGGGTATGGTGAATTTCAATTTTGAGGCTAACCTCTGTGGGTTCGCCTTTTTTTTGGAAGTATTGGATAATAACGGATAATCGTTGTTGATGTAGTGGCTTGGGTTTTTTGGGTGTGATTTTGAACACATAAAGAACGTTGAAGTGCTCTTTGTAAACAAGTCTTCAACTTGTATACCATAAATTTGTTAAATTTAAGTAATAATATTGTGTGCTTAACAGGGAAAATCTTATGAAGTCCGTTCAGGCTTTGGTTTTATCTATTGTATTGTTTTTAATGGCCGGTGTAGGCCAAGTATTTGCGGGTCACCCTGCTGACCCGAGTGGTGAATTGATTAATTATTCACTCTATGGTCAAGATCGTTTAAGATTAACTGCGAATGCTATTACAGCAACTGGTGGGAAAATTGGTTCAAAAGTAATATGTGATTTTGTTGCTCCCAAGCAATTAATTATTAATGGTGATTTAAGTTGTATCAATAGGTTGAAATATGGCGGCTATAATCAACCTGGTGGACAAGGGTCATTAATTTTAGAAGAAGATGTCCTTGTCGGAGGAAATGTAGAAGGCGGTGTTGCGCTTTATAAAAAGAATTTAACCCGTGGTGGTTCGATCACAGGGTTACATTCAGTATTGGGTGTTCACTCTAATTCTGCTCCCACGATAACTACTCCAGAATTACCTACTTTCAATAGCATTAACACTTCTGGGGTAAATCAAACATATCCATGGGGTGGGTCTTTGAGTTTGAATCCAGGGAATTATGGTCATGTAGTAGTTCCAAGTGGTACATTAACTTTAAACGCTTCAGATTCAGGTATTTATCATTTTAAATCTTTAACAATCAATAATAACGGCCGAATCAGAATTGTTAAAAACAAGTCTCAAACGGTTAGAATTTTAGTGAAAGGCCGGATCAAGGTTGACAATCTTGGGAAGATTGTAACCAGTGAGGCAAGTGATTATGGCAAAGTATTACTTTATTCATCAGACAGTGTGACCATTAACTCAAGTACGCAAATTGATGCTTCGATTGTAGCGCCGTTTAAAGGTGTTTATGTGGATCACTCTGTGACTCTTAATGGACAAATCCTCGCTAAAAGAATTTGGAATAAAAATGCGAATTTTAATGGAAATGATGGGAAGTTTGTAGCTTTCAACCCCGTTAATGTTCAACTTGTGGCTGCAGCGACTTATGAAATACCAGAAGATTCTGATGGCGATACATTTACGAACAACTCCCGCCCAATCATCATCCCAATCGAATTAAAATCACCAACTCTTGAAGCCGCTTCGGTTGATTACGAAATCCGCGCTATAACAAACCTTGATTCTTGGGGAGGGTCTGGTCGCCGAGCATCAGTTGGAAATACAGCGAATAATGACCTTATCTATGGAATCAATGGAGCAGGTCCCAACTCAGGAACTTTAAACTTTGATTCAAACGCCACAACATCAAATGAAGAAATAAAAGTATGGATTAACGATGATGATACGGCTGAAACGGTTGCCGGTGGAATCGAGTATTTTGCTTTAATCCTTAAAAACCCCAACGTCATTGTGTTCGATGTGGATCCTGATGCTGTATTTCGTAATAGTAATAGTTTAATTTATCTGATTAAAATTAACTCAGAAGATGCTAGCAACCAAAATCCTACAGATATTACCACCTCCACATCAGAGATAACTGAAGGCTCTAAAGGCGACATTATTCTATCAAATAATGACCCTGATGGCGACGCAGCTTTATCAACTTACACCATAGTGAGTCAAGCCGCTGGATCAAATACAGTATTGATTTCAGGCTCGACTTTATCCTTGCAAAATAACGCAGTCTATGAGCAGTCAAATGGTGTTTTGAATTCAAACAATCCAATAACAGTTGAAGTTGAAGTGACTGACCAAGCTGGAGGTACTTACGTAGAGACTTTAACCTTAACAATCACCAATACAAATGATGAAAAACCATGGGCACTTCCAGATGCACTGACTGTTATTGAGGGAGCAAGTGGAACAGTTGAAATTTCAACTAATGACACAGATGGTGTGGATAAGATGTTACTCACTTCGCCAACATACTCTTTAGTGGGGCCCAATGGTGGTGCGCTTTATTCAAGTTCGGTAACTATTGCCGGTTCTGAAATCACTTACAACCATGACGGTAGTGAAACAATATTAGACACTGTTTGGTACAACTTAAATGACGGTGGTATTGATCTGGCGAAGGATGACTCTATTTCTTATGTAGTAATCACCATTACGCAAACAAACGACAATGCCCCATTATTGGTGGATGCGGCATTTAATGTGTCCGAGGGTGAAGCCAATGATTTCGTAGTGACTACACTTGTTGCTACAGATGTTGATTTAGATCATGCACCACTGACTTATCAAATTATTGAACACGAACACGTTGGTGCTTTTAAGATCACATCTGACGGAATAGTTCAGATTGAAAACACAGATTCCGTTGATTTTGAATTGGATGAAATACATATAATCAAGGTTGAAGTATCTGACGGAACTCGACTAGATACAGCCACGATCACGATTAATATTGATAATATCAACGACTCTGCTCCGACCATCAGCAATACATCTTTTACTATCCAAGAGGACATTGCGAGCTTAACTCTTATTGCTCAACTTCTTGTCTCCGATGCTGATGCAAGTTTATTGACATTTACTCTAATAGGCCAACCGGTTCTCAATGCTTTTGCAGTAGATGCATCGGGTCAGTTAAGTGTTGTTGATGGTGACATGATTGATTATGAATCACGCCAAACCCACACACTTGATGTACAAGTGAGCGATGGTGTGTTTACTGTCAATTCAACAGTGACAATTAACGTCACAGATGTAAATGATAACCTCCCTATATATAGCGATATATCCTTTAATATTGATGAAGACATTGCTAACGGAGTTCTTGTGGGGACACATGCAGCTACTGATTTGGACACTGACACCCTGAGTTACCAAATTATTGCTGAAGATTACCCCGGGACTTTTGCAATTGACAGTCTGGGCCAAATCACTGTTCTTAACAATTCGAGTATTGACTATGAAGCTGATCCAATTCAATTATTAACGATTCAAGTGAGTGATGGGCTTAATACGGTTGATGTGACTGTAACGGTTAATATTCAAAACCTAAATGATAACATACCAGTCCTTACAGATATAAGTTATACAATCAGTGAATCGTCACCAAATGGTTCCAACGTAGGTAGTCTTCTTGCCATTGATGCGGATGGGGATTTGGATATTCTTTATTATTCAATCAAAACTCATGAATACTTTGGTGCTTTTAATTTGAATTCTGTGACAGGCGCCTTAACTGTATCCAATACAAACCTTATTGATTATGAAACAGACCCAATTCATCTACTGACAGTAGAGGTAACGGATGGGTTCAATACTGTAGAAGCGCAAGTCACAGTTAATATCACTAACGTAAATGATAATTTACCGCAAATTGCTGATAAACTTTTCGAGGTAGATGAGGATGAAGTCAATGGTTATGTGGTAGGTAGTTTAAGCGCATCAGATGCTGATAATGATGCTCTAACAATGTTTATCAGTTCACAAAGTTATGCCAATGCATTTGCAATTACTCCTGGTGGTGAAATTAGAGTGATGGATGATACTCAGTTGGATTTCGAATCCGACGAAAGTCACACTCTGAGCGTCGGAGTTTTTGATGTTGGGGATACAGTATATGCAACGGTTATAATTCAATTAGTCGATGTAAATGACAATCTTCCATCGGTTAATAGTGATACTATATATGTGACTGAAGCGGCAAATCCAACCCATTTTCTAACATTTGTAGTCGGTGTAGACTTAGACAAAAATGATTCATTTATTTATTCAATTACCTCAGGTAATACAGATTCTGATTTGACGATAGATGTAGTCAATGGGAGATTAACTACCCAAAATCGCCTAGATTTTGAAACCAAACCACAGTATGATCTTGTTATTACTGCCGTTTCAAATGGAGATACTGTATTGTCATCAATGGTCATCATAGTGAACAATGTCAACGTCCCTCCAATTATCACGGCAGATACTTTAAATATTGATGAGAATACTCTTAGGGGAACTATTGCCACAGGCAATGTGACTGCCGAAGATGAAGACAGTTCTGTTTTAACTTGGAGTCTTCCAGGAGATACCTTGTTCTTAATTGATTCTTTGACAGGTGTGATTACTCTCAAAAATGATAGCACACTCAATTTTGAGTTAAGTGAATATATTAATGTCATCTTTATGGTAGCAGATGACAGTGGCTCCACTCTTAAAAATGTGACTATTAGATTGGGTGATGTCAACGACGCACCAGTTATCGATAATCAAGTCATCCAGATTGAAGAAAATCAACCCGGTGGAACAGTCATTGGAACAATCACTTCTACTGATGAGGACGCTGGGTCAGTTGCAACTTATTCGTTAATAGACTCTACCAAATTTGTTGTTGATCCCGCTACTGGTGATTTAATGGTTCGTGAAGGCGTGGTTCTTGATTTTGAAGATCAAAAAACTTATTTCTTGGATGTGATAGTCACTGATGGAGAGTTTGCTGATACGAATAAAACAATTGTATCACTTATCAATGTGGTTGAAGTTGCTGAAATAGAGATAGTTAAAATCTTTGACGAGTCTGGTCGGTCAGTTGAAGGTGTAGATGAATTCTTTACTTCTGATGACTCAGTAACTATTGTCTATGATAAAGGTGGAGTGCTTGACACGATTAAATATTCAGTAGAAGAAGGCCTCAACCGCTTACAAGAGTCAAATGATGATGTGACTATGGATATTCATGAGAAAGCTCGAGCAGAAGTCACGGTCTCTAAAGTAATTCCAATACTTGTCATTGTGGTAGACTCGACAGTTCCTCTTGATACCGCCGATAATGTTTATTATATCAATGACACTGAAGATTCAATTATCGTTCAAATTACCTATGTAAATGAGGATCTAGAGACAATCACCTTTGATTCCTTGATTGCCACAAACGAATTTGCTAAAGAAGGCAAAGAGCTTACGAGGACAATCTTCTATGAAGACCCTTATGGCAATATCAATGAAATTGATGTGACTGTTATTCTAGACACAACACCTCCTTTATTGGTTATACTTACTCCAGAGCACAAATCAAAACATTCAACTTTAGAGCTTGACGTCCAGTGGTTTACTGATGATGACGGAGTTCTTGATACCTTAAATAATATCCAGTTAGTTTCTCAAGGTCTTTATCCAATAACGAGGAGCTATACTGACTTTGCAGGTAACTCTGTGTCAGTGACTCATGTTGTGACAATTAAGGCTGCAGCAGCAGGAGCTCAAATTAAGATTGTTGACCAAGTGATTGAGCAAAAATCAAATGAAGAAATTTTAGAGTACTTTGAGAAAAAAGAACGCGATACTGATCCTGGTCTAAAGAATATTAAACTTGATAAAGATGGAGACGGAATACCTGATATTGAGCTTGCCAATTTAAATGTGATTCTTCCGGTGCATAATTCACGTTCTATAGAAAACTTGACGGCTGTTGAAATTGGCATTCAAACGAGCGAAGGCCTCGTGAAACGTCAAAATTTAACTGAATTTGATTATTATCGAAACAAAGGCCTTATTGGGCCCACATTGGAATTAACTCTTCATTTCCCAATTAATGGAGGGTATAGTGCAAGTGACTCGTTAAGAGAGGGCAGCATCCCTGATTCATTGCGCGCAGCTTGTGGGCAGGATTCTACTATGTTCAAATTGAAAATTGATGGAATCACATTTTTCGTTTTTGACCATTTAGGTCAGTATGTTACTAAAGTCAGATTCACTGGATTTGACTTAAGTGATCCACGTTATCAAGATGACAAAGGTAAGGTTACACTTGCACTTGAATTACCTCAGTTAGAATCTGGAATGAAATCTGAGTACGGTACTAATTGGGGGGCAGGTGTTTACATCTTTAATGGCTTGATTAACACCAGTGCCACGCCAAGGGCTTGCCTGAGTCACATTGAGACCATCGTCAAGCGCACTAGTAAAACGACTTTGCTCGAGCGTGTGGGTTATCAAAGGAATGATAAGTAGAAAAGTCGTTTTTTCAGAGTACAATTTTCAAGGCTAATCTCATTAGGTTAGCCTTTTTTAGGCTTAACTTCTAAAGTAAGTGCCAGGGGTAATGCCAAATAAAATCAATCGGAGAATTCTGAATAGAATTTTCTATTTCTAATTCTGCTTTGGCTATAACTTTTGCTTGCGACTCAATTGATGTTTCTTTCTGATTGAGATCCATCAGAGAGTGCGTCAATATGTATTTATTTAAATTTGACGAGATACCTTTAGATCGAGAAATATTAAAGTAAACCAGCTCAAATCCCATGCTCTTCCATCTAGGGAGTTGATGTATGAAAAGATTCCACTGATGATTAAAGATAGTTGATTTACTTGACATTTCTTGGGGGCCTTGGTCTAGTAGTATGGCAATGATGTCACCGTGTCTTAATGCCTTGCGGGTCGCTTGACCAAGGTCTGTGTGTCGCCAAATTTTAATCTTTGAAGATGAGGCGTTCCGAAGTTTTGAAATCAAGCTTATCGGCGATTCTAGTGTGATTAGATGGATTGTTCTTTGGCTCGGCGTGGTGCTTAGTATTTGATGCAACCACTCAAAGGGACCCATATGTACGCCCCAAAATATCTGAGGTTGGTTTGATGACAATAGTTGCTCCCATTGAATTTTATTTTCAATATTTAGGCTTTGGAGAAGTGTCTCCGGGTGCCTGAGAACTTTCCATGATTGTTTGGCATTTGACACCACTCGTAAGAAATAATCTTGTGAATTTAATTCTCCATCTCCTTGATTAACAATATTTGAGTGATCAAGTCGCTCTTGTACAAGACTATGTTGGTGAGGTTTGATTTTACGGTGTAAAAAAAGCAAAGAAACCTGAAGTCCTTTGCTGAATAGGTTTTGTCCTAATAGTATATCACCTAATAGGCAAAAAACTTTAAACCTCATGATCGAAAGATGAGTGGTGTCGTTTTGACTTCATCCAAAGTCGAGGGTAAGTTTTCACCTTGATACGAGAGAAGTGGTGAAATTTCATATTGCCCATCAAGATTAGATTCATTTATGTTAAGGGCCTTAGCGAGCCATTTTTTATGAAGATTTAATAAAAGAAACTTGGCTGACTGAGGGCTGTCATTACCTTCAGCATTTTTGATAGGGGCAAAGTGTTCGGTTCTTTCAACTTCTAGAAGGGCCATGCTTTGACATCGAGGGAATATATCAAACATGAACTGTTCAAACTTAATGGCATTAGGTTCACTTGGGTGAACTAATTCACTTCCATTCCAAAAAGAAATTTTTTTGTGTGCTTGATGGTAAGCTAGTGGGGCAGTGGCGGCTTCTTGAAGAATTTTCATGTCGATGAGGTGTATAGCCATATTTCCACCGTCATAAAGCAAATCACCTTGTGAGTTGGTGGCGTTAATTTGTTCATCATTTAATTCTGAGTACTCAATGACTGTCGGGAGTTGGTTTTTTAAAGCGAAGATCCCTACGCGTTCAGCGGGGTATGCTTTCTTCACGACAGTTGAGGCTGAGCTTTTTTTATTATCTAGATAAAATCCTATAAAGCGAGGGTCAAGAGGGCGAACTAAGCAATTATCAACACTAAAGATGTACAGATGCTCAATTCCCAATTTTTGCCATTGATGAAATACTTCACTTTGATGAAATGCTTTAAAGCATCCACCATTGCCATCTGGAGCGGTTTGAATTCTTGAGGCTGACGCTAAAATGATTTTACCATCTTGGGAAATTGCTGGAAGCACACCCTGCTGAAAAAAAACAATTTGATCAGAGCTTAAACCAAAGTAATCGTGTTGCTCAAAGTGCTCTATAGTCTCATCGTGATTTTGTGGGCTGGTCATGATGGCCCAAGGTAATTCTTTACCAAGGCGCTGACCGAGGTTAAGTATCCTTTGAGCGTGAAGTTGAAATAAACTCGCACCTGAATCAAGATCAAAGCGATAGGCGCCTTTGGGTCCATCAAAACCCAGTCGAGAACCTTGGCCACCAGCAACTAGGAGCGCACCCACTTTGCCTTCAGATAAGGCCTCTTGGCCAAGCTCAGACCATTTAGCATGGGACTGACTTGATTGTTCTGCTTGAGAATTAAAGGGGTGGGGAGCAACTTCATCTCTAATAGAATCACTTTTAAGATCTTCACCTGAATTATTCAAGGAGGAATTTGATTCCACTTGAGCGAGAAGTTCGGAAATTAAATTCAAGTCTAAATGAAGAATATCTGATTCTAAATCTTGATATTCAGACCCTTGAAGCTTCTCTAATTGAGATACCAGATGAGCTTGACCTAGTTTTGAAAGTTCAATTTTTACTTCTACAATACTCATTATCTCACCTTAAAGAAAATTATTAACCCTACAATTAATGAAATGATGGATACAATATGCATCCGCCAAATAATTTTACTGTTGAGTTGGGATTTGTCCCCGTACTTGCCCTTCCATTTAAATTGAAAATGATGGTGCAGTGGAGCGCATAAAAACACACGCTTCTTAGTCATTTTAAAATAACCAATTTGTATGACAACTGATACTGCTTCAGCCATAATAACGCTCCCTACGATAGGGATAAAAAGCTCAGCCTGGATCAAAATGAACATAATACCAATTGCTCCACCAAATCCAATGGAGCCAGCATCGCCCATGTAAATCTCTGCAGGTGGAGAATTAAACCATAAATAGGCTAAAAGCGCACCAGCAATAGCAGCAGCAATAGGGAATAATTCATCTACGCCAGGTAAAAAATGAATGTTTAGGTATTCTGAAAATACAACATTGCCAGAGACCCAGGCTACGATACCGACAAAAACCATAGTCGTAATAATTGGTACTGAGACTAAGCTGTCTAAACCATCGGTGAAGTTTGTGCCGTTGGCTGTGAATGTGATGACTAATGAGATAAAAATGATGAAAATCCAATTAGGCAGGGTAGGGTTCCAAATCTCTGGCTTGATAAATGGAATGGTGAGCTCACCCTTAAGTTCTGGGATGAATTTGTAGGCAAAAACTGCGACAATGAGGCTGAATAAGAAATAGAGAAAAAGGCGAAGGGATGCAGAAATTCCATCGGCTTTGTCCATATAGTCCGCTTTAGTAATAGCACCCGATGAGACTTTGCGTTTATTTAAAATTTTAGCGATGTCATCAATTGCCCCAACACCAGAGTAGGCAATGAGTATTGCCAATGTGGAGATGACATATCCATTCATGTGTGCGAAACATAAACTTGAGATAAAGGAGACAACGACAAGTAAAAGTCCGCCCATGATAGGAGGAGATTTTTGACCATCGACATCAAAATCAGATGTAGCGTCAAGTTTTTGTAAATATCTGATATACATCGGCATAGTCAGAAATACTAAGAAAATGGCAAAAAGTGCGGCAGCCCCAGCGCGGAACAACCGTCCGTCAAATAAGGCATAACCAGTCCATTCATGAAGTAATTGTGCGAGCATAAATAAAAATCTCCTATGGTGAAAATGTAAAACATTCCTTACACTGCATGTTGTGACTATTTGTAAAAACACTACATGAAATTCATTTTACAATGCAAAAAGGTCCATATTTGCTGTTATTTCAATGAATTTAACCTCTGCTTTGTAAACTTCACTTTGCATAGACAGTGTTTACCATTTTGCTTCCCCCCACCTGCGTATCATTATTGATAGCTCTTACACTAAGAAAGGGGCTCAGTATGAAACAGCCAAAGAAACGAAAAATGG
>CAWVXU010000064.1:0-15053 GCA_963934255.1 uncultured Fibrobacterales bacterium | reverse complement strand
GGCCACAGATCAAGGTCTTCAACGCTTTTAGGTTAATAGGATAGATTTAATAAGTATTACATACACATCCTTACTTTATATCAAAACTTTCGTAAATCGGAATATGTTCAGTAGGACTTATTTTTTCAATAAAATTGAAGATGTCAATTTCATCAGCAACGCTATGGTCAGGAACTGGATCCCGGTATCTTTGTCCTTTGTATACAGGTTGGTTTTTATAGAATAATTTAGAAGACGGTAGATCCGGTTTATAACAACCATAGTTAGAACCTTAATGTCATTTGATGGGCAATTTCCAAAAAAAACCTGGTCTGACTCGCTCTCACTAAAGGGTGAATATTTTTATGATCCTGACGGAATTCTTTTTTTTGAAAACAATTCAAGTCTAAGTACAATTCAACTTTGGCTAAACTACCTATTCGTAAATCTTCTAATTCAACGATTAAGGCAGAATCTACAGAGCGCTTTCAAATTAATGAATCTTGGTTAAGTACATCAAAGGTATTGTTTTGATTTTCTGAATTGTCTTCATTTTGTAATTCACTATGATTGTCAAATGAATGAGTATTACTCACACTCCCCTCTTTATTTGAAATTTCACAAGCAAAAAAAAGCATACCTGTCAAAGCTGATAATAATATTCTATTCATTATAATTCCCTCTATTCCTAAAGTTATCGGCTCTTGATAGGGAGGAACTAAGAAATAAGAGTTTGACAAATCATAAAGCGTTTAATGATTGTTCAAAATGATCCTTGAAAAACTACCTTTTAATTAAGACCAATTGAAAACCTTTTTTTTCATTCACTACTTCAGGTATAATTATGTTAGACTTTCAAACCATTCAAGAAGAATTCAAAAAGGTTCAAGACCATATTATCAAAGAACTTCAAAATATTGGTGTAGGTGTTTATAAAGAAGATCTATGGGATTACGACAAGGGGCAAGGTGGTGGTCGTTCTCGACTTTGGGAAAATGATTCCATTCTTGAAAAAGCAGGTGTGAATTTCTCAGCAATTGAAGGTGGTACTCTCCCTCCCTCTGCACTCGTTTCAATGAAACTACCAGAAAACACGCCATATAAAGCAACAGGTGTCTCAATTGTACTGCACCCTCAAAATCCATTTATCCCTACTATACATCTCAATGTCAGATACTTTGAATGCGGTGAGAAGTGGTGGTTCGGCGGTGGTGTTGATTTAACGCCTTATTACACAAAAAAAGAAGATGTTGTGGATTTTCATCAGAAGCTGTTTGACTTCTGCGGCAAACATCAGTCCGATTACAAAACACTCAAAGAAAAGTGTGATGAATACTTTTTCCTCCCACATAGAGATGAGACTCGAGGTGTAGGCGGTTTGTTCTTTGATCACCTGAATACAGACCGAGAATCAAACTTCACTCTTTGTAAAAACCTAGGGATGCTCTTACCAAACTTAATTATCCCTTTTATTAAAAGCTATGCTCAGAAAGATTTCACGCCTCAACAACGAGAATTCCAAAAAATACGCCGCGGCCGTTATGTTGAATTCAATCTACTTTTTGATCGTGGTACACATTTTGGTATCCAATCAGGTGGACGCACTGAATCCATCCTCATGAGCTTACCAAGTGAAGTGAGTTGGAGATATGACTGGAAGGCCGCAGAAGGATCACTAGAAGCTGAGCTAACTGATTACTTAAAACCAACTAACTGGCTGAATTTATAATTTCGATCATTATGAAATCAGGAAAAAAAATTACTGGTGACCATTTTAAACATGGAATCAAAAAAGGCAAACACTTAGTGTTTGCCTTTAAATTTTTAACTCATTGATATGTGTTAACTTCTATTGCTTAGAATTTAACAGTCATAGTCATTTGAGGAACAAGTTGAGTATACTCAGTTTTAGAGCTTTCGCCTTTAATTTGAGTCACTTCTGCAGTTAGGTAAGAACCTTTGCTCATGTTGTAATTCACTCCAGCTGCTACAATTGATTCCGTTACAGCAAGACCTGCCAATACATGGTCAAGAACTTGGTAACCAGCCAAAAGTTCGAAATCTTGTAAGAAGCCTACTTTAATACCAGCGGAATATAAAGAAGACTCATTAGAGAATGAATTTTCTGTTGTTGATGCTTCTAAAGTCTCAGTGAACTCGATGTCAGAAGTTTGTTGTCCGATACCAGCACTTAATTCAATACCATCAGCATAATTTAAAACATTACCCAGTCTCAGTACCATTCCACCACCAAAGCGGTTGAAAGACATAATACCTGTCGTAACATTACCAATTTGCTGCGAATTTGCATTTTCGAACTGGCCAAAGTGAGCATCTGCAGAAATTAAATTATCAAGCGCATCTACATCTAGAGCAAGTTGACCACCAACACGGTTAGCAGATGCTTTTCCATTAGGAAGTGCTTCTTGGAAGTAAGGTAAAAGAGACTGGAATTGTGCATCACGCTCTTCTTGAGTCGTGTTCACCCCAGAATATGAATTCTTGTCATAATGCGCACGGTAATAATTGTTCGTCCCAGAATACTTACCCTCTTGGGCTGGATCAGCCGGAGAATTCGTTTCCATGGTGGTGCGAGCAGTTACAGGATTCACAACAAATGCATGGTTATAGAGTGCATCAAACATCGTATTGTAAGACTGACCTTGATAGATCCCACCTTGTTGGCTATTTAGAATTGAACGCGCTAGGAAGCTTTGAGATTGTGCAAGATCTGAAACAAACTCATCATCATTACTTAACCCAAATCCACGAAGTACATACGAGTCATTGTTTATCTTATAACCAGCATTAAACTCAACTAAAATTGCAATCCCATCACGAGATTCAATTTCTTTCAAAGTAAAGTGTTGTCTTGAGGCAAAGTTGGTATCACGAGATGTAGTAATTGTCGTGTCAAAACCTGCAGTTGCATCACCAGTAATTGAGGTATCAATAAAAGTAATTACTTTTGAAGCTTTGGACAGAGTGTCTGCACCCTTCCAGTATTCAGAAATAGCTGCATCTGCACGAACATTAAGGATCACATTTGAACTTGGGTTCATTTGATTGAAGTCATATCCAAGCCAAAGTGAAGCAACATTGTTGTTTTCGTAAACGGCGCTATTGACTGCAGCATTATCTGTTGTACTTATTTCATTGAAAGTGTTATGAGCACGTGTTGTTCTTACACGATCATAAATGACACTATACGACATACCAAGATCAACTGCGTTACGGATATTCAAGTTACCATCAACATGACCAAGGTACTTTGAAACATTATCAGTATCGTATTGAAGAACACCATTTGACCACCATGGGAAACGAAGTCTTGCTGCAGTACCAGTCATTGCAAACGAAGACGGTTTGTCTTCATTTAGTGTCCAAGTTGCATTAAAGCCTTGTAGGTGTCTTTTGTTATCTTCTAAGAACTTTTCAGACTTTGCTTCTTCTCTTTTGCGAGCAAAAACTTCTGCTTCGTATTCTAGACCATCAACATCAGGGTTGTATGCAACCAAAGGGGACTTTTTAAAAGTAAAATCACCTAAGTTAAATTGAACACTTTTGTTAAGAATCAAACCATCATAACTCATCCAGCGTGAATTAATTGGATTCACGCCTTCATCATAATAGTTGTTCCAGTCCTGGTGTAATCTGAATATCAAAGTAGCTTCAGTCTCAGAAGACGGACGACCTTTGATGGCTAGATCCATTTGAGTATAGAAAAGATTCTCAACCGAAGGGCTATTCTCATCAACATTAGTTCCATATGCATCGGAGCTAAGAGCTCTTGACTTCATTGAACCTTCAAAACTTACGCCTGTTTTACTTTGTTCTACCGAGTCAAGCTTTGCGCTTAATTCAACTTGAACTTCTTCAGTGCTTGCGGCCATTACGGTACCAACTGCAAGGAAGCTATAGAGGGGCGCTTTCAGAAAACTCTGAGCAAACCAATTCTTCATTTTAATTCCCTTATTTTCAATTCTCATTTGTCAACCTTCCTTAAAAATCAGCGTGGATTTTAAATTGAGTGATAAATTGAGAAAATTCACCTATTGTAGCCGGATTCCCAATGAGTGCTGGTGTAAATGCTTGTTCAACATCTACTTGACCTACACTTGTAACGAAGTAAGCATTTTCTCCAATTGAGAATTCAACACCGCCACGCCAATATGACTCAGTTACATTAAGCATACTGACACCAAGTTGTTCTGTATCGGATTTTAACTGTTGATATCCACCTAGTACAGCAAATAATCTGTGTACTTTCAAGTAAATACCCGCTTGAAATAATGCATTTGTGATATTGCTCTGTACACCTAAAAGAGACAAATGAGTGATATCATCTTTTGTCACTGCTGCAGTTAGCTCAAGTGGGAAGTCATATCCAGCTAAGAATTTAGAAACATCAACTCCAACACCAAAGCCAACTTGATCATATGTTGAATTTAGAATAGCACCCGTTGCTTCGTTACTTTTAAGTCCTTTGTATGCCACTTCTACTTTAGTTCCACCACCAAGGTAGTCACTAGTTAGATTGGCAGTTATACCTTTGCGGTTAGCAGTAGCCAAGCCATTTGGAAGAACTGACTGAAGTGCTGGATCTGATGCTACTTGTCCGTATTGAATAGAGTTCGTGTATGAATTCTTTTCATATGGGGCATTTTGGTTAGCAGTTTCATATATAGTCGGAGAGTAATGAGAGACGCCATGATAAAGTGCATCAAGTGAACTATAAAGTGCATTAGACCCGTTATCATTAGATGTGTTCATGATACGCTCAGGTACCCATGAAGTCGATTGAGCAAATGGATTAGAGAAAGCTGCTTGGTTTTGAATCATACGGGCTTTTAACTGAGCATCAACGTCACCTTGAGTATACCCTAAACCAAGTTCAGTCCACATCGCAGTTCCAGTAATGTTCTCACTTAAAACAATAGCAGCATCTTCGGCTGAAGATGAAACATAATCAAAACTCTGAGTTGACTGAGCAAACTCAGCTAAAACCTCTGCAGTTAAGAAATCTAATCCAACAAATCCGGCAATATCTACTCCGGCTTTGCCTGAAACGACTTTTGTTTCCTTTAGTGTTGCAACATAATTCCCATTTTGAGAATACGAATATCCTGCAGGGATTGAATCAATTTCAGGAGTGTCAGAGTTGAAATCAATACCGTTTGCAGCATAACTTAGATTACCTAATGAATCAACTATTTGGTTTTCATTAAGGAAAGTACCTGCTTGATCATAATTGAATAAAAAACCACCACCAATGAACACATTGTTCATTGCAAGAACTTCAATTTGAGTAGCACCTACGAAGTTTTCTAAATCAGATTTAAAATTGGACTCTTTTGATTGTTTACCATTATTGTCAAGAAACTCAGAACGACGAACTCGTGAAAATAAACCGTCAATACGTAATTCAGCAACGTTTTCAACAACTGGAATTGAGATATTTAAGTTAGCACCTTGAAGCACTCTTTCATTATCACTTAAGAAATGTTCATCCATTAATTCTTGGCGATCACGACCAAAAATTTTCGGCTCAAGGATAAATTCAAGTTCAGGACTCCATAAAGTTAGCGGAGAATACTTCTGTTTGAAGTCACCCACATTAAATGAAACCATTTTATTGAACTTACCATCCATGCTCAACCAACGCACGCCCACAGGACGAGAACGGCTAGCAAAGAAAGTTTGCCAATCTTGAGAAAAACGCATAATCGCTTTAGCTTGTGTGTTCTCAAAAGGTCTGAAATTCAAACCTAAATCAAGACGCGTCACTTGCGTTTTTTCCATTTTTTCGCTATAACGATCCACTTTACCCATCACAGATGGGTCAATATTTTTAGTGAAATCACCTTCAACTTCAGATCTTAAAAACTCAGAGTGAATTGCTCCAAAGACTTCTAATCCTGCACGAGACTCCATGGTCTCGATCTTTTCATCCAGTTTCTTCTGTCCGTCTAGTGCCGTTGCGCTTGCTAGCCCAAGACCTAAAGTAATTAGAAATGTAAAACTTTTCATAATTTGATTTTTCTTACTCATATTCTTCATTGCTGTCTCCTTCCTTAGAACCAAATCTTGGTTTCGATGAATAGGAAGCCAGCAGTAAAGTCGTTTGAAACAATGGCTCCTTGTAGTTGAGAAATTCGGTTATTTTGAGCTTTAGAATATCCGCCATTGTCTTTGGCTAGACCTTTAATCTCATCGACTTCATCTTGAAATTTGTCATTGCGATCATTTACAGATACATCAATGTGTTTGGCCCATTTGTAGCGAACATGTAGTCCAGCTCTTGTTGCAAAATCCCAGTCAAAACCTAGACCCATTGCAAACTGGTGATATTCAAGATTAAGCGAATATGCATCAAGTGCAGGGTCTATACCAAGAAGGTACGGCTCACCTTGAGGTGCGTAGTTTGCTTTTTTGTTGCGAGCTCCGTACTTTGAGTACCAACCTTCATATCCAAATACACCAATCAAGAAAAAGTTAGGAGTCAGGCCAATAACAGGCTCTCCCATCAGAAGTGCACCACTGAGTAAATCTTCTGAAGGATTGGCTCCACGAGAAAGTAAACTCACTTCACCGTTTAGATTCATAAATATCGGAAGTGTTCCACCAAAGTCATAACCCCAATCAAATCCAGCCGTCCAAGAGAACTTCTGCGATTGAGGAATAGCGCCTGTTGTGGTTAATCCATTTTGTTGCTCTGTTAAATCTTCTTTTTCCCAAGGAACAAATTCTTCCCAAAGCGCTTGGTCTTCACCTACGAGGCCACCAAGTTGTTGTTCATTCATATAGCGTGAACGATTTTCACTTTGATCACCAAGACGACCACGGTTCTCAGGAGTCCCATAAGGGCGTCCTTCATCGAAATTCATATTAGGCTCTGTACGAGACCAAGAGTTTGATGATTTCCAAAGATCACGGCCAATGAGTTTGTGTTGGAAGCGTATAAAATCATCCGATTCTTTTACTTGAGCATGTATACCCGCTTGTAACTTTAAGAACCCACGTTTAACAACTGGGTTAATCACAAAGTTTGCACCAGCAAGGTTCGCTTGGTAGGAATAAGCACCAGCGCCTAACTTGATATGCTCAGTATTTACAGGAACCACATCTTGTGAAATCCCATAAGGTGAGTTAAACTCAGGGTCCATATAAACTAATTCAACTTCATAAGCCATTTTGGTGTTTGCTGCTAATTTGGCATAAAGTGCTGGAGCAAAGCTAGACTTCTCAACCATTTTTTCAGACAAGTATGGATCATATAACGGGAACAAATCTTCAGTTGCTATTGAGTCATAATAACGAATAAGTGGTATTGTATTACTATCTTCAGCTGTAACAAGATCATATTCCGAGCTCGTTGGATCAAACTCAGCATTATCCATTCCATAGACGGTTTCGCCATTTTCTAGAGTGATTGCTCTTGACGGATCAATGTCACTAGGAAGAATAACAAAAGCATTACTTACTTGCCTGTTTGCCCAAAGGAATTTCCCATCTCTTTTCGCTTGCTTCCAAGTCTCAGTTCTTTTCTGAGACATAGCAATATCACCCATGAAGTAATAATCATTGCCCAATTTACCGCGGAAATCTAATGAGTAAACTGTCGGTTCAACGATTTTCGGAGCGATGTCATTGAATTCAGAACGACGTGTCCAAGGAGAGGTGTTTTCAGCATAATTATAACCATCGCCACCACCATCATCAAAATAGATGTCACGATTAATTTTGTATGTCAAAAAGTTTAACCCCACTTCAAGATCACCAATGGTTGCTTTACGAGCTAAACGTCCTGCAAAAAGTAATCCTGGATTGGAGAAAGAACTTAATCCCTCAGCATCGCCATATTCACCTACAGTTGCTGCGCGTTTGGCTGCTGGGTAGTTATTGACAGGCTCAGCTACTAAAAATTGACCATTGAGACCAAATGGTAATGAGTAAAAGTCGAGGTGTCCACCGCCGAAAGTTTTGCGAGGCCAAGTCGAACGACCACCATAATTACGGCGATTGAATGATTTCTGAGTGTGATAGCCTTTGGCATTTCCGTCAGCTTCATATGATTCGTAGAACCAAGCATAACGACGACGAGCATCACGACGATAGATAGAAAGTGGAGACATTTCAATCCAAAGTGCAGATCCAGCGCGAGCTAGAACTTTAACATCTTTAGTACGAATATCCGCACCAACGATCAACTCTTCAAATACACCGGCCTCTTCACGTTGTGCGTCACGGTTATTGTGAACACGACTATAATCATTTAAGATATTATACGTCTGCTTGTCTTCACCATAGTAGTTTGACTGTGTAGCGCGTTCATTAAAATACTCAGGAGTATAATCAAAGCCAAAAGTCAATGTAGTCCAGAGTGTAAAGAACGGATTGGGATTAGCTGTCACATAAAGATTAAGATCACCATCTAATTGAGTACGGGATCTAAATGCATTAGCGTACTGAGGTACGTCAAAAAGCTGTGCATCATAAGCACGACCAATAAATGCACCCTTAAAGCCAACAGGCGTATAAAGATTGGAAGCTGTATTTGTATTTGCAGACTTCATAATTACTTCAAGCGAATCATTGTATGATTGGTTGACAGCATCAATTTGATCTTTAGATGTTGCAGCAAATGAACTCGCAGCAAATCCCAAAATCAAGAGCCCTTTTTGGCTCAATTTCATTATTTTCATCATAGAATTAATTTTCATGGATTTAATACCCCTTATTCACAAATGGATATTCAACGCCAGCATTATCACGTGCTGGAACCTTTTTCAAGACTCTAACGTTATCAACATAGACATTAAATGAGTCAAAACGGTTTTTTTCAATATCAATACCAAAACAGTTAACACCTTCCCAATTAAAACGATTGGAAATTCTTTTGTTTTCAGTCTCGGACCAGTAACTACCTACTCCACCCAAATCGGAGAGAGGAACATAAAGTTGAGTCCAAGTTTTATTGTTGATAACAGTGTAGGAGCGAGTTGACATATAAACACGCTGAGGATGCCCGTCAGAATTGACTCCATTATCAAGTAAAGTGACGTCAAATATTTCGCTGCCCTTGGTACCTTTAATCCAGACCTCTAAGGCACCTTCATCATAATAAGGGGTTAAGTCGGCGGTGGATGCTAAACAAATAGCAGTGCCCGACCATGCATCATGTTTTAGTCTAACTTCTAAGGCGTATTTAGAAGAGTCTGCACCTTGAAGATCAGTCATGCCCGGGCGCGGTGTGTCCGGCCAAGGATAAACCTGTACAATAGCGCCGGCACCTAATCGTTCTTCCACGAATGAAAGAGCAATATTAGAGCGATCCTCAAGAGGTTCTTTCTCTTTAAAAATTACTTTCGTTCTCTCGCGAACTTCACTGAAGCCAGCAAAAGAATTCCAAGTTAATGTTAAGCATATTGAAGCAGCTAGTGCTCCCTTGCTTGCGATGTTACTCCATTTGGACATATCTCTTCCATTTCTTATGGTTCTTATGGTTCTTATGGTTCTTATGGTTTTAAACGAATATATAAAATATTAGTAGTTTTGGACTACCACCATTTATTTTGTGAGCGAGAAAAAAGCTGTGAATAATGTAGCATGTGGTCAGGCCACTTGTATTCATCGTCTTCTTTTGATCCATGATGGAAAGCGACATGCTCTAATTCAAGCTCATCAATTTGCTTTAATTCATCATTTATCCAAGCTGTTGCGATTTGCTCAAAATACTCAAATCTTGAGATTTGAGTCGCTAAACGTCCTTCAACGACCTCTAAACCGAATGCTTTACGCTCATTGAGCCAAAGTTTGCGATAAAGATTTTTAAAGTTACTCATAATTTTACGAGCTTCAATAAAACTTGGAATCAATGCTTGCATTGCCGCTTTATCGTTACCTTTATAAGCCGCACGAGCTTGATCATTTAAACCAATTTTGACAGTTAAGTAGTCACAAAAAAGCTTGGCTTGTTCGAAATAATCAGCAAAATCCCCTTGGGCTTGAAGTGCAGCAAACTTTATAGATAGCTTTGCATAATATTCTTTTTCAGGTTTCACTTCTTCTACGCCCGAGAACAACGCTTGGACTGGATCTTCATAAAAAAGACATTTCCCAATATTTGGAGGTAATATTCGGCCAGTATAGCCATCAATACAGTCAATTTCACCTGTTAATACCAGATCATCAAATCCGACATCAAAAACAGCTCTGACTTTGGCTTTAGCTGTCGCTTCGACATCTTCTGAGCGTAGTTCTGTACAATTTGCCATAAAAACAGCATGGGCTGGGATGTTGTAATCAAAGAAACATTCATGTCCATCATCACCCCAGTGAGTATTTAAGGCTTTGCGAACACCCATTTTTTTGGCCGATTGCAAAAGAGAACTGATATTGTTTTCTGCTTTTTTGTAACCAGGGAAGAAGCGACTCCAGCACCAGACACCTGGCGAGACTAAAGTTTCATATCCCATATCTTGGAAATCTTTTAAATCCCGTTTGTAAGTTTCGTCCGAACATGAGTGATAGTCCCAATAATCCATCAAAACACCCTTAGGTAGTGAGTCAATTTCTTCTTGTTTCATATGAGATTCACCTTGAGTAGATCCGATCACAATATCGCCCCACATCATCGGCTGTAGACCCTTTTCTTGACACATTGAAACGATTTTTTTCAAGTGATCAACATAAATCATACGAGGATTAATCTCTTCTCCCTCTTTGAAGGCGTATCCACGTCCCAAGCCATGTGTCTCATCAAGACCGATATGGATCAGGTTTGTATCATACATTTCACATGCAGCATCAATAGTTTTAGCGATGAACTCATAGACACCATCAGCATAGACATTATAGATGAACTCGTTATCTTGTAGGTTTTTATAAGCAGGGTATTTAAGAATCTGCTCCATATGGCCCAAAGTTTGAATACATGGAAAAAGATTCACCCCAAAAGCGCGACCATAATCAACTAGTTCACGTATTTCTACTTTAGAATAGGCACCACGGGCATATCCAAATAAAGGTTCTCCCTCAATTTCAAACATGTCTTCTGTGTAAAGACAGAATTGATTCATCCCCAGTAAACTAAATCGTGCGATTTTTTCTTTTAAAACTTCAACTCGAACAGCTGCATTTCTAGAAACATCTAGCATAATACCGCGGAAGTTAAAAGGTGCCTCTTTATGGACATCAAGAGGAATCTCCTCCATTGTGATAATATCACCTAAAGCGTGTGGAACCTCACAGAAGTGACTATACTGAAGTAAGATATGATCGTTATTTTTATGAAAATGATAACCATCTACCTCATCACGATGTTCAAAACGAATCTCAACACCTTCTGTGGCACTAAAATGTTTAGGAACTAAACGGATCATCTCTTGACTAAATAAGCTGTCATCTACTAGTTTAAAATGCATCGAAATTTTCTCCAAAAATTCTTATTGTTCACAATTCTAGAAAATCTTCAAAAAATCAGTCGCAGAATATTCCTTCATGAATATTGCAGCGGCCATTTTTCGGAATCTAGGGTCTTTATGTTGAGTTAATACTTCAGGATTTAGGTGATTTGAAAGCTGTCCGAATTGTTCCATCCATACCTTTGATGCTAGCTCAGCAAAAGAGCCATCATGTCCCGGACTTGGATATTGTGCCACATACTGCGAAACAAAACAATTTTCAAACATTTTTTCTTGAGCAGCTAGATCATTTAAGCTTGCTGGAATAATCATATTGGATTCAGAAAGTGGGAACCTTGTCCAAACATTACGATAAGTTAAAACCTTTAAGTCCGATTCCGGATATTTTTTTTGATATAAATGCACCGCTTCACGCACAGCAAGTAGGCACCTATAGTGAGTCCTCGGAGCTGAAGCCTCAGGGTCTTGAACCACTGTAATGACATCAGGTTGCAATTCCTCCATTTGTGCCATCAACGGACCTGCAATGCGAGTAATTTCCCGCTTGACATCATCATTAGACCCACCATAAAGGTCTAATTTTAAATGTTTCACTTGATTGGGACTGAAACCTAAATGAGCCCAAACAAGCTCGCCTTCCCATTCACGAATGCATGATTTTAGGAAATTAATATGGCCTTGGCGCGTTTCACCAGTCATTGGGCTTGCTGTATTGAGGAAGTCAGCTACAATCCCTCGAACCGAAGCTTCAGAGACACCAGACTCTTTCATTTGTTTTTTAAGTCGACGAAGAAGATAGCGAGCTTCCCAGCGAAGAGCTTGCTGTTTGTGTCCTTGCCATTTAGCTTGTAAATTTTTCTTCAATACTTCAGATAAACTTGGATTAGGGGCATCCGTGACGAATTCAATTTTCATCATTTCATAACGATCTGCAAAGAAATCATCAGCCACAGACCTAAAGCCAGAGGTTAAATATGAAATCGTATGGCGACTAGTATCTGAATCTTGGATGTAAAGCGGGAAATAACCGAGTTCAATATCATCATGGTGCGGAGCTGTATGGAGTATATGGCGTTTGTTAAACAACTCTTGTCCAGATTCAAAACATTTTTCAATAAATTCTTGACGACTTTCTTGTGAAAGCTCCATAAAGCTTCCATTAGCGCCCTCGGCAAGATCCATACCTGAATCTGGTGTATACCAGAGGTGGGAATTTTCAACTCTATTTGCAATAGAGGCAGGCAAAGTGACATCTTTGGCTCCATCTTTCAACAATTTTATTTCACGAGAAATTTCTTCATTGAGCCCAACAAGATGAATCTCTGTTTCTTTTTTGAGTAAAAGGCTTCCAAGTCCCAAAGTCAGTGCAGAGGTTTTGCGCGCTTCATCAATTCCGTCAACCCAAGTAGAATACTCTGCCATCGCTTCATAATTCATAGGCGTCAGGCGACTCGCACTATAATGAGATGACCCCGATATATTCATAAATAAGCGAGCTCCATAACCAAGAGCTTGAGCACAGAAATCAACTCCACCCCATTCTCTTAAATCTTCTTCCATGTTCATGGCGATTTTATCGAGAATTTGAATACAATCATCTTGAAGAGCATCTTCTTCGGCTGGGCGTAATATATTTCTCAAAGACATATCCATTCCACGTGGAAATAGCATACGCGGGTCTTCGTGAGAAAGGTCATTTAAAAAGTCATTCCATTGATCATTGTGAAAACACTTAAATTGAGTATATACAACTCCTGGCAATTGACTCCAAAGCTTGATAAATTGGGGGCCAATTAATCTCGGGTCATCAAGCCCCAATGGAACAAACTCAAAGGGTTGAACTAATTTAATTTGTGTAAAATCTAAATGAGGAAAATGATCTAGTTCATCTTTGATTGCATTGTACAAGGAAAGTCCATCTGGCCCAACCGGAAGCACTGATACAGCTTTGGGATTCTTTTTCACTAGCTCAAGGAATGATTTAGCAATCCCTTGATAAACAGCTTTTAAATCATTTTGACTATGAAATTCCACGATATCATCCCATTTTATTAGTTATTTTGGCCTAAATATCTATTATTATATATGATATAGATAATATTTCTGATATTCTCTACAAAATTGACATCTGAGATAAATTATGGATTTTAAAACTATTATTCAATCACTTCCAAGTGACATGGTTTGTATTCACAATGGTGAAGGCACTATTTTATACTATAACGAGTTCTTTAGTCGCTTTTTTATAGGTGAAAGTGAAGACAGCCTCATAGGAAGTGGCTTTCATCAAGTTTTAGAAATGGGCATTGTGGATTCTCCACAAATCAGCTATTCTAAAAAATATCGCGATCTGCATTTACAAAGCCCACTAGGTGAACAACTTCACTTTAGAATGTATGAAATCCCTACAGAGGATGGAGTTGCTAAAGTTTTTCGGGAACGCACTCAATTAAAGAATTTAAGTTCTCAACTTGAGCTTCTCCAGCAGTCAATGAGTTCTTCATATGAAGCAAAATCGAATGGCGCTTATTCAAAAGCTTTCCTTAAGAATGAATTGCCTATCACTTACAATGCCTACTCAAGAACTGGTCACCGGATGGCGATGGTTCTTATTGAAGTGGAAGGACTACAAAATGTCATTGATGTGACAGGTCCCGAAATAGCACAGTATTTATATAATGAAACTGCTGCAGTCATTCAAGCAGTACTTCGTCGACGAGAAGATTTTGTTATTGAATACAATGAAGGGCAATTGCTACTGTGCTTATTTAATGTGCCACTTTGGCGACCTGAAGGCACGAGTCTCAGCAAAACTGTCGAAGAAATTATCTTAGAAATCCAAGAATCGGTTCTTTCTATAGAAATCCCGCATCAATCACTTCGAGTGCCGCTTGAAAAGCTACTCTTAAGTGTTGGAATTGTGGAAAGTCTAGAGCGAGAAGCTTTAGATAGTTTACTTGAGCGCGTAGAAGAAGCTTTGATGATTGCCAAGTCTAAAGAACCTGGCCATGTTGAAATTAAAGTCCCATCACCACTTGATGGAGCTGGCTATTAAGTCTTCTGATTTTTTATTTTAGAGTTCAATCATTATTGAATGATTGATTGATTTTGTCTTAAATTTCTCTGTCCCAAAAATCTTTTAATGTCGATAATTGAGTCAATACACCCGCTTTAATTGATTGGTACTCCCAGGTCATTAGGGGAAATCTTTCTTGATTCTCAACCCACTCTATGTGAACCAAAATCCAATCATTTTCTTCAGCTGCTCGAATCCAAGCCACAAAGTGATCAAACCAAGCTAGCCTTAAAACCTGAATCATTTGAGAATTTGACACAAAGATTGAAGACCAATTTTCCCAAATCCCTAAAGCCTCTTCCAATCTCATTTTATGAAGCTGTGAGTCTTCGCTTAAATAGGGTGCATAGGAATTAATCGCTTCAGGTTGCAACTGAGGCAGACTCTCAAAATCTACCCCAAATACACAAATGGCCTGTTGTACTGAGTTTAGCTCTTGAGTAGTGGACTTCTGGTAATCCCACAACACAAAATTAAGCTGAGAGTTTCTTTCAGCGGCAATCATCAAAGCATTACCTGATGTATCCACCCCTATCCCTTTAAACTCATATCCTTGTTCCAAATAATCTAGC
>CAWVXU010000063.1:0-15164 GCA_963934255.1 uncultured Fibrobacterales bacterium | reverse complement strand
CAATGGCAACAATCCTCAGCGCAAAACATCTGTACTTGCCAGGCCAGAACCTTGGGATTTAGTTTCCTCAGGCTACGCTGAAGTCACTCAGCCTATGGTTGCCCAATATTCTAGTCAAGCCCTGCGTTTGGTGGATTTAAAAGAATCCGATTACGTGCTAGATGTCGCCTGTGGTCCAGGGACTCTAGCCCTGCTAGCAAGCCCGCAAGTCGCTAAGATACAAGCAATTGATTTTTCGATTAACATGGTCAATCTTTTAGCACAAAACATACAAGATCAAAATATTGACAACATTGAATATCATCAGGCCAGCGGTGAAGACCTGCCGTTTGCAAATGAAGAATTTGACCTAGCAGCCTCAATGTTTGGATTGATGTTTTTTGCCGATCGAGTTCAAGGTTTAAGAGAACTTCACAGGACATTAAAACCAGGTGGTACTGCGATGGTTTCTAGCTGGCTACCTCGGCACGAAAACACTTTATTCAAATTACTCATGACAACAATGATGCATGTGAATCCTCAGATGGAAGAACCACCAAAGATTAGCAACCCCTTTGAAGTTCCTTCAAATATTACCGCTGAATTTAATGAGGCTGGCTTTAACGAAGTGGAGATTCATCAATTGACCATTACAACGATGGTGGAAGACGCTGATGTATTTTGGAATCAAATGGTCATTGGTAATGCACCGATCGCCCTGATGAAACTTGCAATGCCAACTAGAGACTGGAAAAAACTTTCCAAAAAAGCAATCGCGTTTTTGAAAAAGAATTTAACACTGGGTGAATATGAACTTCACGCGTGGCTAGCTGTAGCCAAAAAGTAAATGACAAATTTATTTTTTACGCAACCAGATGTTCTGAAATAAAATGACAACAAAGAGTAGCAAGCCTATATAAAAAAGTATGTCTTCTACTGTATCACCTATGCGACTGTAGAGAGTGTCTCTTGATTTGAGTGGAATCTCATCAACAATGGATAAGGTCTCAAAAAGATTCGTCTGTTGTCTGATTCGTCCATACTCATCTACAAAAGCAGAGATACCTGTATTGGCAACTCGTGCAATAGGGATTCCATTTTCAACAGCTCTGAACTTAACCAAATTAAGATGTTGATAAGGTGCAGTGCTTCTTCCAAACCAACCATCATTCGTGATGTTAATAATTAACCTTGCTCCTGATCTAATGTTTCCTCGGACGAAACTAGGGTATATTGTTTCATAACAAATATTAGGCGTCCATTTGATCTCATCATAAACTGGAGTTTCAGTGCCTGGTCTAAAATCACCTTCGCCCAAATTCACATAATTTAGCACAGGAAATAAGTCGTCCCAGGGGAGCTTTTCAGAAAAGGGTACTAAACGAATTTTAGAATAAGAGTCTTCGGATTTGTCAGGACGAAGTGTTATTCCCGTATTGTAAAAATTATAAACTCGACCCGGTGGGCCTTTTTTGTCATAATCTAAAATCCCCGTAAACAAGGGCGCTTGATATCTTTGAACTAATTGCCTGAGTTTGTTTAATTCTCTGCGAGCAAATCTTTTGTAATTAGGTATGGCTGTTTCTGGTAAAACAATCAAATCAGCGTCGTGGTGACGTTCATCTTCAATCAAATCATATGTCTTATCCATATGAGCCATATAATATTTTCGATCCCATTTTTGACTTTGTAAAATAGACGGTTGAACGAGAACAACTTTCGCAGTGTCATTACTCAGGGTTGCATTGTCTAGTACATTCCAACCAAAGACATAGAGAGCCACAACGAGGACAACCGGTAATGACAGAGCCGTTAATCCAACTTTTATCTTAGCCGATTTATTATTCATCAAATGACTGTTTTTATTGAGTACCCAAAAAACAAAGTAATTCGTCAGTGCGATAAGTACACTCATGCCAAAGACACCGATCCAAGCTGACACTTGAATCATCTCTTCTATATCACCAAGTGTGTAGGCAATATGAGCCCATGGGAAAGAAATATCGCCAAAGGTGCGTACAACTTCAATGCCAACAAAGAGTAGTGGGAAAATAATAAATCCACCTACGCCGTTTTTGCCCCATGAAATACTACGTCTAAAGAAAAGCGCACTCATAATACTAAAAAGTGCGAACCAAGAAAGTAACATGGCTAGACCAATTGCAACGACCGCGCCAGGACCGACTGCGATCACATTTTTAATCCAATAATACATGATGGCATTGTGAACAAAGCCACTCCAAAAACTGATCGTGATCGCTTGGGTTCTCGTCACTTTGGACATTGCCCACATCCAGGGCACAAGAACCACAAAGACAAGATAACCCAAAGGTAGTGGTGGGTAACAAAGTGCAAGTAAGATCCATGAACTCAAGCTGAGTAAAAAATATTTCCTGTAAGTAGAATCTTTAAAGTGTCTGTAGCTTCCACGCAAAAGCGCAATGCCCATGTAGACAAAACCTAAGCCCCACCCCAGTAAAAGAGCAGGTATGATAACGACTTGATTAGTGGTATAAAATAGATGCAAAAAGATTAAATTAAAAAGCCCAACCCACAGTATGGTTCCACGAATAAGTGTGGCGTTTTTCCATAGCATTAGAAATGGGACAAATAACAATAAATCCCAAACCCTCAGATGAAACTTTTCAGCAACCGAACTTCCTCCCGGTAATGATTTCAAGAGGGACTCAATCAAGTTGGTATTTGAAAGTTCTATAAGATTTAAAAAAGAACTACCTAAGGCGAAATCTTTTAAGAATGAGCCGATTAAGTTGGAGGTCGAGCTTAGAACAAAACCGAGCACAAAAACGACTAGACTCATATAAAAACGCTTCGGTGCGCGAACTTTCAGTTGCCACATCTGAACCATAAGATTTTTCAACTACGATTCCTTTTTTCTAGCGTACTTTGACTGAGGCTTGGGTTTTGATGGATCAAATTTTGATTTTTTTTCATGAGTTGAATCCTTAGTCTCATCCTCAGTTTTGATATCTACTTCATCTAAGACTTTTGTAGGGGGAAACATTATGGTTTCAAAATGAGAATTTGAATCTGTATTCAAGTCGAGACCTGATTTATTTCTTGGATCGTAATACAATACATATTCACCTTTGGGTGAGCGCTCCTCATAATGAATTAATAATTCAGCCGGAGTTCCTCGTAAAAATTCCTCGTATTTCTTAGTGAGTTCACGCGCCAAGACGATTTGTATATCACCATAAACTTCATTTAACTCATCTAAAACTTTGAGCAGATGATGAGGAGATAAGTACATAGCGACAGTTGAGTCGGCTGTCTTTAATTCTTCAAACTGGCGAAGTCGTCCACTTGATTTCTTAGCTGCAAAATTTTCAAAACGAAAACGATCCGTTGGCATACCAGATGCAACCAAGCCAGTCAGCACTGCACTAGCGCCCGGTATAGGAACGACCTTCACACCAGCTCGAATTGCTTCTCTTGTGAGGAAGAATCCGGGGTCTGCCACAGCCGGAGTCCCTGCGTCCGAAATAAGCGCAATAGAGCCCACTTCTTGGATGTGCTTGACGTATTGCTCACTCACCTTTTCTTTGTTATAATCATGGTAAGAACGGCTCTTAGTCTCTACGCCAAAGTGCTTGAGTAAAGGCCTAGAATGCCTAGTGTCTTCACATAAGATCAATGTGGCTTCTTTAAGCACTGCCACGGCTCTAAATGTCATATCGTCTAAGTTACCTATAGGCGTGCTTACGATATACAGAACATTTTCATCAAAGATTTGGGCCACTTAGAACTCCTAGAAAAAAAGACTGCCCTTATATTGATAAGAGCAGTCTTTTGAATTGAATACGCTCACATTCAAGCTGAAGCCAAAACGAAGGGTTCAACTCAAATAAAGGCGAAATTTATTTTACTCTCATCATCTCAATACGACGATTTTTGGCGCGGCCATCAGCTGTACGATTGGTTTCTACTGGTTTAGATGGTCCATAACCTTTTGAAGACAATTGGTTTTTACCAACGCCTTCAGAGATTAAGTAATCAACAACTGATTGAGCACGTGCGAGTGATAGCTTTTTATTGAGTTTCTTAGAGCCACGATTATCTGTGTGTCCAGATATTTCAATCACCACCTCAGGGTTTTCTAAAAGAGTTTGGGCAACTCCGGCTAATTTCTCAAAAGATGTTTCTTTTAGTATTGATTTACCTGATTCAAAAGTCACACCATGAAGAACAATTTTTGCCTTCTTAGCCATTGGCTTTTTCTTAGGTTGAGGCTTCATATCAGGGCAACCATCTTCGTCTTCAAAACCATTCATGATTTCAGCTTTATTCGGACATTTGTCTTGATCATCATCAATGCCATCATTATCATTGTCTTTCTCAGGACAACCGTCAAAGTCTTCGAATGTATCCATGTCTTCTTTAACATCTACACAACGATCTCGTACATCAGGGATTCCGTCGCCATCAGTGTCTTTCATTGATTCAGGACAACCATCGTCATCTTCAAATTGATTAAGGTCTTCTGGGTCCATCGGACATTCGTCTTTGGAATCATTGATACCATCTTGGTCATTATCACGATCAGGGCAACCATCTTCGTCTTCAAAGCCATCAACATCTTCCGGATCCATTGGACACTTGTCTAGGTAATCTTCAATTTCGTCACGGTCATTGTCATCTTCAGGACATCCATCATAATCTTCATATGCATCAAGATCCTCTGGTGAGTCAGGACAGGCATCTTCTGCATCGTTAATCCCATCACGGTCTTTATCTTGGGCAACTAGGTGACCCTCCCAGCCGACAATTGCAGTAAAAGCAGTGTTTGTCACTGGTTGGATTTGGTAATAAGTGAACATGCCATCATCTGCAGTGGAGCTATTATCGATTGACAGGGTATCTAAATCAGCAACACCTGGTTGAGAAATACCAAAGTCAATACCTACACTAAAGAAGGCACCATTCGGGGTGTTAACTTGGAAGCCGGTGTTGAAATACATCGGGTCTGCACCCAATTCAAATCCATTCTCAAATTTTGAGAATCGAGTTTGACCAGCAAATTCACCATACCAACCAACGATATCGTTCAAGTGATAAAGAAGTGAGGCATTTAAAACAAATACATTATCAAGGTTCTTTTTAACAGTCGTCGTAATGCCATAATTTAGATTCACCTCTAGTGGGAATTCACGATTAAGGTGATAGAAGTCTAAAGTCCAAAGCATCAATAAAGTCGCTGTAATTTGCCCACTTGAGAAGTATTTTGGATCATAATCTTCAGTTCCGCGAAGCGTTGGGTCAGTTGGTTGACCTGGTATGTAATAAATCTCTTTAGGCACAAAGCCCTTTTGAGTATCACCCGTGGGGAATGTGAACATGGCAAAAAGTGCCATATCAAAAGTAGGGTCATGCTCATAAGGAGGGTATTGTAATTTACCCCAAACCTCAATATCGCCTAGGCCGCTGCCAGAGACAGTGCCTAGATCATTCATACTTTCGGCGTCTAGTGAATTAATACGATCAATATGGTAAGGAGCCGCAACACCTACATCAAAAAAGTTTGAAAGACCGATTGCGAGAAAGGCGCGAGCCGTAAAGTCGTCGACTTCAGTGACGGTAACTGAGTCACGCGAAACTCGAGGAGCATTTAGATCTTGGGCAGTAGGGTCTGGGGCACTAGGGTCTTGGGCGCCACGTTGAATCCAACCCTCTGAATCAAATATCAAGTTGCCATCAGCATCCTGCGCAACACGAGAACTATCTACGGAAAAGAAACTATTATCGACGAGTTTATTTTCGTCAATTGAACCCTCTATAGAAACACCTGCGCTGAGTTTGCCATTTCCAATAGTTTTAGCTGAATGCGTGCGCATTGTTCCACGGCTACCATACAAATTTGGGCTAGCAAGAAGACTTCCAGTGAAAGCGAAAACAATAAGACCTACGATTAATTTTTTTGACATATTTTGCCTCCATTTCCCTTAATACATCAATTTAAGGGAAACACTTATAACAATAAAATTAAAGATAGAGAACTTAATGAAAACTTGAAAGGCAGATAAAGGATTATATTTATATGCATGAAGCAAAATTTCTTTAATATTGAACAAAAAAAAGGCAATCCCAATCAATTGATGGGGAAAGTCATCGCCTATGCAAAAGTGTTAAATATCCCCCCTGAAGGCCAAAATCAAGGGTCTATGCCCTTTCATCAGCTTATAACCAATGGAATTTTAGCCGTTATTGGGGACTATACTCGTGATTCAGACATGAAATCTTTTTTAGAGGATTTAAAGGCGTCAAGCTCAGATTCCGTTGATTTTTCGGTTGAAATAGAAGAAATTGACACTCAAGGGCAGATAAATTCAGAAGAAAGCGCTGATTTAACAGAATTTTTGGAAGAAATTACCGAGCAATCTCAAAGTCTGAGTCAAGAAGATATTTTAGAGAAATTATCACAATTATCTCACATTGAAGTCATTCCTGTACCGGCGCAAATTGGGCACTTTGAGTCCGAAGAAGAGATTCTTGCTGAGGATGCAGATATTTACTTTATGGGAGAGTTTTCGAGCGCCCACAATGCTCAATTGAGCACCACAACATTCCCGATGATGTATCAGGCTACATTTAAAGAACAAAACACTCAAATTATCCATTCCCAGATTGATACCTTACTCGATTCAGCCCTCGTTGACTCAGCTTTGGATGACACCCATTCAAGCGAAATTCAAGCAAGCGATTTGAGTTCTCAACAATCCAACTCTCATGAAGTCCATCAATTACCTGAAGGTCAAAGTGCTCAAGAAATTTTAACCTCCGTTAAAACGACTCTTCAAGGCACCAATTATAAAGATTATAATGGCTCACTTTCAGAGTTTTTATTCCAAAAATTTGTTCCCGTTGTCTTACATCATTTTGACCATCCAGAAACTGACTTTGAATTATTTAGACGCTTCATGACTGACTATCCTTTTCCTGAAGACATCAATCGCCTCGAGGAGATTCTGCCTCAAGCACTCACAGCCGGCCCTCTTGTCAGTCGTGAGATTGGACTTTTATGTGAAAAATTCTCAGCACTGCGAGAAGAAAAGTTCGAAGACCTCAAAGGAATTCAAAAAGAACTCTTGCAAATTCAATCGTAATTTAATTTTTAAATCGATCTCGCAAATAGTCCACCCATTCAGAACCCCACTGATGATCTCCTTGGCCTTCCCAAATCTCTAACTTTTTGTCTTTTAAATTTTCTCGCATGGTTTCCTTGCTATCCTGAGTATCTAGGCCAATATCCAATGGACACTTAGATTGAATCTTTTGAAATATTTTTTGTAAATCACTTTGGTCTCGTTTGAAAATTACCTCAGTATAAACCTTGTCATCAAATGCTCGACCTATCACTACAAGTGGAGGAGACTCTCTTAAGGACTTTGGCCATTGATTTCGAAGCTCAGGAGGAATATCACCTGCGTGTATTATAAGTTCATCACATCCAAACCAAGATGCTACACGCCAAGCATGGGATGCTCCTTGTGAATGACCTGTGATAATCAGATATCCCCAAGAAACACCTTGGGCTTTAAGGAATTCAAATATTGAATTTGTGTAGTTTTGATTGTCTCTCATATCCTGATTACGAGTAGAGGACTTCATCCATGAGTGCCCCCACTTTTCAATCTCCAGATCTTGAATTTCAGTGTGGTTAATTCGGCTTTTCCTTTTGAAAGCTTGGAGTGCTTGTGGTGCTATTGTGAGGACGCTAAACTTTGTATCTAAAACTTCATTAATCAACATTAGTTGATGTCTATGGTCTTGTATTTCCGCACTTTCACCATAGCCATGAAACCCAACAATTAGCTTATCAAAGTATCGTTCTGATATTTCTTGGTTAGCTATTAACTTGCCTTGAATCGTTCTCTTTAGACCTGATGCTTGGTCTAAAGAAGCTGAGGGGAAATTTATCTCGTAATTCAAATACTTACTCTTATATCTAATATGATTTTTGAACTTTTTATCCATTCCATGACTGCTGCCTCGTCTAAATTTATTTTACTTCTATTATACGATGAAAAATATTCGGACTCCATCCTGTGACACCAATTTTAAAGCAATAATTTAAGCTGTGAGTATAAAGAAAAATAGACGAACCCAAAAGGCTCGTCTATTTCATTTAATATTCAATTGAAGTCAAATATTCAATCAAAGCAAATTAATCTACAGTCCAAGTAGTCCCTGAATGGAATAATTTGTGAAGATCACCTTCACCTTGTTTGGCTTTAATTTCATTAATTTGATTGACCAAAAGTTCATCAAATGTCAAACGTTCAACAGCTCGCAGCACGCCAACTGGAACAGGGAACTCAGGGTGAGACATTTGAGACAACATATACGCCGCCATTTGAGATTGAGCACCAGCATTGTGAATCAGGATATCATCACGATTTTGATCAGTAACTTCAACCACAACAGGGTCAAGTCCATCAAGCATAATACCTTGATCCATGGCTTTGCCAAATATCATAGGAGCCCCGTCTTCAAGATACAGCATGTTAGCTTGACGCTCACCACGACCATAATAGTCTTCGTGAACTTTATCATTAAAGATGACACAGTTTTGCAAGATTTCAATAAAGCTATTGCCTTTAAACTTGGCCGCAGCTTCAAAAACTTCTGCCATGTGCTTAGGGTCATTATCTGATGTACGTGCAACAAATCCACCATTGGCCGCAACTACAGTCGCTAGGGGGTTCAGTGGGTAGTCAATCGACCCATAAGGAGAAGAGCCAGTGGCTAGCCCTTGTTTAGATGTCGGGCTAAATTGACCTTTAGTCAGACCATAGATTTGATTATTAAACATCAACATATTGATGTTTTGATTACGACGAATCGAGTGAATCAAATGGTTACCACCAATTGAAAGTCCATCTCCATCACCTGTAATCATCCAAACATCAAGGTCTGGATTAGCAGCTTTTACACCCGTTGAAATTGCCGGAGCTCTTCCATGAATCGTATGAAAACCGTAAGTATCCATGTAGTAAGGAAAACGACTTGAACAACCAATTCCTGAGATAAAAACAAAGTCTTCTTTTTTCTTGCCAAGCTTTGGCAACAGTGTTTGAATTGCCATGAGGATGTTAAAATCTCCACAACCTGGACACCAACGAACTTGATTATCAGAAGTAAAGTCTTTGCGGGTATATTCTTTAGTTTCTACAACGCTCATGATGCCTCCAACTGTTCGCGAATCACCTTAGTCAGTTCACTGACCTTAAATGGTTTTCCTTGAATTTTGTTATAACCTTTTGCGTTACAATTAAACTCACCATTAATGAGCAAACGCAATTGTCCGTTATTAAGTTCCGGTATTAAAATATTGTCGAAAGCCGCTAGTGTCCCGGCAACATTTTTAGGAAGTGGATTGAGATACTTTAAATGGATATGTGCAACACTTGCACCACCAAGACGTAAGTTTTCAACCGAAGTTGAAACAGAACCATAGGTTCCACCCCATGAAAGTACCAACATATCGTCATCGAGTGACCCAAGTAATGGAGCATCCGGGATATCGTTAGCAATACCAGCGATACGAGCAGCGCGACCTTTAGTCATCTTGTGGTGATTTACGGCGTCATACGAAATATTTCCATCAGGCTCAGACTTCTCAAGTCCACCGACCCGGTATTCTTTATTAGCAGTTCCAGGGATAGCCCAGCCACGCGCCAAAGTCTTAGGGTCACGTGTATAAGGCTGTGCATCAGAACTAGGGCTCACATTGGCAAAGTCAAGAACCGGAAGAGTTTTGATATCAGGAATTTTCCAAGGCTCAGTGCCATTTCCAAGATAACCATCAGTCATCAAAATAACCGGTGTCATGTATTTGACTGCGATACGACAAGCTTCAATAGCCATGTCAAAACAATCACTAGGAGTAGTAGCACAAACAACGGCAAGAGGTGAATCACCGTTTCGTCCAAACATCGCACAAAGTAAATCTGATTGCTCAGTCTTAGTAGGAAGACCAGTAGACGGTCCACCACGTTGAACATCTACAATCACAAGTGGAAGCTCTGCCATGACAGCCAGCCCGATAGTTTCAGCTTTAAGTAAAATCCCAGGACCAGAAGTCGTAGTGATACCAAGCGCGCCAGCAAATGAAGCACCCAGAGCCGAACATGCTGCAGCAATCTCATCTTCTGCTTGGAAAGTTTTTACACCGAAGTTTTTGTGTTTTGATAAATGATGCAAGATGTCAGAAGCTGGAGTAATTGGATAGGAGCCCAAAAACAAATCGCGCTTCATTAATTTTGATGCTGTGACAAAGCCCATTGCTGTAGCTTCATTACCAGAAATTTTCTTGTACTCACCAGCTGGAAGGTCTGCCTTACGAATCGAATAAGATTCAGAAAAAAGCTCAATCGTATCAGCATAGTTGTATCCTGCCATCATGGCTTTCATATTGGCTTCAACAAGATGTGGCTTTTTACCAAACTTATTATTGAGCCATTCCTCTGTATGAGAAATATCTCGGCCATACAACCAAAAAGCCATCCCAAGAGCGAAGAAATTTTTACAACGTCGAGCTTCTTTAGTTTTAAGCTCCGTGTCAGCCAAAGCATTCACAGTTAAAGTTGTGAAATCATCTTTGATGACTCTAAAGTCATTAAGTGTACCATCATTTAACGGGTTGGTTTCGTATTCAGAAAGCTTCAAGTTTTTTTCGTTAAACCCTGCGGTGTCCAGAAATACATATCCACCAGGTTTGACATCCATGATGTTTTTTTTGAGAGCCGCGGCATTCATTGCTACAAGTGTATCAAGCTCATCGCCCGGTGTGCGAACATCGTGTGCTGAAAACTGGAGTTGGAAAGCCGATACACCACCGACTGTGCCTATAGGAGCGCGAATCTCTGCAGGATAATCCGGAAGTGTGGCCAAATCATTACCAAAGGCGGCAGATGCGTCAGAAAACTGATTACCAGTAAGCTGCATCCCATCGCCAGAATCACCAGCGAAGCGAATAACTACTGAGTCTACTTCAGAGCGTTGGACATGGTCATTATTGATCAAAAGAAACCTCTTATCTCATTATCAGATATTTTAGGCAAAATTACCTTTTTTACTATACTAAGTAAAGGATACATTCGTAATAATTTGATTTCCGGCAATTTAATCATGAAATAACTCAAAGGAGTTGCGATAGAGCGATAAATTTTCAATTAAACACTTTACTTGGAGATAACTTCCACATTTGTTCTTCTACTGAATAGGACAAGCATAACACTCGTTATTCAATTAAATCGTGATTTTCCATATCCTCGAGAAGGCTGGCGGGCATATTTGAACGAAAAATCTCAATATTTGCATGAAACTTTTGGTTGAAAAGTGCATGTTCACCTGTTCTACCCAATTCTTTAGACAAAAGCATCAAGTTACCAATTGCAGATAGCTGTCTAACACTCATTTTGCTCTGATTCTCAACATAGCTTTGATAAACTCCTTGGTAGAGTTCATAAGCTTCAGTATTTCGATCCATCTTTTTATAGAAATCTGCTTTAATCGATAGATAAATTCGGTTGTTAGGGTGTGAATTCAAAAATTCTTGCGCCAGGTTTAGGCCAAGTTGGTATTTTTTTTGGTCATATCGCATCCACACAAGTGATGTCCTGTACAAGTTGGAGAAATATTGTGAGTTTTTGACAGCATGAGCTAATATTTTGAGTGACTTTTCACGCGAATCACCCATAAATGGGATTCTCGATGTAATAGCACCCATATAATAGTCATAAATTGCCTTTAAGGCTTGGGCATCAATATTGGTTTCAAGCCGAGCCAGGATTTTTGCTGCTGATCTTGTCTTGAGTGCAGAGCTGATTTGATTTCCTTGAAGTTGATCAATATATCCTAGTTGAAATAAAGACATACCCTGTATAAATTGCTGATTTTCATCCAGCACAGCGACGCCTTCTAACTTGGTGACAATCTTCTGTAAGATCTCCCTAGCTAATCTCAATGAACTTTTTTGAGTATTTTCATCATAATGGGACAAATGTACCATGGCAATGACAAGTTGATCTGCCCGACTATGAACGCCAATTAGCCTAGTTGAATCAATAGCCAAAGATAATGCTATTTTATAATTCTGATTTGAAACAGCCTCCATTGCTCGTAAATGAAAGGCCTTTTTGGTTGGATTTTCTTGTGCAAATGCGGGTATTGAGGCTAACGATGTGGCATAGAAAAGGTTTACGAAGATGAAGCCCAGGATCAGAGTCCTCAAGTTAAAGGATCCAAAATATCGTTGGTTTAACAGTAGACGGCTCAAAATTATTAGTTTTCCCTTATAGCGTTTGTTAGTAATGTACAAAACCGAGGCAAAGTATGCATCCCAATCCATTGATAATAGGTCTATTGAACCAACACCCAACTCATGGCGATGTCAAGATGAATGTGCAAAATTTTATTGATTGTGGATTGATCGAAGTTCGGTTTGACCTTTTTGATGGCTTTGCTGAATATAACGCTGATGAGATTTCACATTTGGTCAATGAAATTAGAAATGCCTTCCCAAGTCATTCTCTCATGGCAACAATACGCCTCACTCGCGATGGAGGATTGTGGCCTGTTGAACGAGCCAGCCAAAGGGCTGAGTGTTTTGAAGCCATTATCAAAACAGGTCAATTTGAATGGGTTGATTTTGAATTTGAAGAACCTATGCTTATGGGTATTAAGGATATCTGCCAAGACTACAATGCTCAAATACTTTGCTCACACCATAACTTTAACCAAAGTTATACTGAAAGTGAACTAAGTAATTTAACTGAACAAATTGAAGTCTTAGGCGCGTCAGCCGCCAAATTTGCTCTAACGTTTCAGTCTCTTGATGATGAATCACACCTCTATAACTTCATTAGAAACAGACAAGACGATTTTGTTTTTGCCGCGTTTAGCATGGGCGCCTTAGGCCAAGCTAGTCGAGTAGTAGCACCCATCTTAGGAGCTTCCGGCACTTATGGTTTTACTGGTGAAATTCCTAGTGCTCCAGGACAATGGAAAATTTCAGCACTGGTTCGATTTTTCAAACATTATCATCAAGTCAGCACCCTTGAAGAGGCCCAAGCATCTGTTCTTAATTTTTTAGCTTTAGAAAAAAATGCTTAATGATTTGAACCCCGTTAAGCTATGAAAAGAATTTAAATGGTCAACAATATGGACTTGCTTTTCAAAATCCACATTAGAAATGTTCAAGGAGAATAAATCTTTAAAATACTCAATTTTTCTTCTTATTTACAAGTCAAATATCCTATTAATTTCTAAGATTGGCTCGTAATTGGAGACTAAATGAAGCTTTCTGAACAATTTAGCCCAGCCGGAATTCGGATAAACTCTGAATCAGCTGATAAGCGCGAACTAATTATTGAACTAGTAGCTATTCTAGTTGAAGCTTATGGCCTTGAACAAGGGCATGAACAAATATTAGACTGCGTGCTTTCTCGTGAAGAGAAAATGTCCACAGGTATTGGTTGTGGTATTGCCATTCCTCACGCAAAAGTTCCTTGTATTGACAAAATCTACATGGTAGCAGCTACCTGTGAAAATGGAATTGATTTTGATGCTATAGATAAAGAGCCCGTCTATTTAATGATACTTTTAATCTCCCCCGAAAACACTGTAGGGCCTCACCTAAGGGCTTTATCAAGTGTATCTCGAATTATGGCAGACTCAAAGGTACGAGGCAATTTAGTAGGGTCACAAACACCTGAAGAATTTATTCAAATTTTAGTTGATGCCGAAGAAAGATTCGGCTAATACACCTTTGGGCCAACATGGCCGTCAAGAAACTTAATTGTAAACTCACCCGATTCTAGTTCGATCCACGAAGGATCATGGAACCACTGGCCCGAATTAAGGTATAAGTAGCCTTCATTATCTTCATGGTCTTTGAGCTCTTGATAATGCGCCTCATGAATGTGTCCATTAATACAAACCTTAGCATTGTTTTTGACCATCATATCTATGGCTGCATCATAATACTCTTGCCATTTGACATGACCATATTCATGTTGGGCCCTCGAGGTAGAGCCAACAAAACGAGCTAAAGCCATACCCCAGTCAGGATGTATTAATTTGAATAAAAAGTTTGAGAGTTTATGTGTGATAATACTCTTGACAACACGGTATAACTTATCAGAAGCTGCCATCCCATCACCATGCAATAGAAGAATATCACGACCTTGAAGTGATACTTTATATTCATTTTGATGAACATGAAGACCGACCTGGTTTTGGAAGAATTGACCCAAATTAAAATCGTGGTTGCCTGCAAAATAATGAATTTCAACACCACTCATTTGTAAATCTCTTAATGTAGCCAAAAAATCAAAATCACCTTTAGGGATGAAATCAGAGTATTCCATCCAAAACTCAAAGACATCACCTACTAAAAATAAGTGTGAAATTTCATTTTTCCATTCAAGTAAACACTCGATCAATCTAGCCTTTCGATTGGGCAAAGCATTTTGATGATCTATACCTAAATGGATATCTGAAAGGAATATTATTTTGGTTTGAGTACTCATATGAAATAAATGTAGATTTTTGGACATCTCTTCGAAAGAATTCAATTTCTAATATGAATAATTTTTTAAATCTCTTAGTATTATGCTGTGTTTCATTTAGTTTTTCCGCTGAACTGAGTGTTTTTGTCATGCCTACTAGTGATCACAGCCCAGAACAAGACATGGCTCAGAGGATTGATGCCTATATTAATCAAAGCTTCAGCCTTGAAGACAGTCAGTGGAAACTGCAAGCTCTTCCTCCTCAAGCCAAAAAATGTGATCAACAAGACTGTTATTTGAAGATAATATCAAAATACTCGCCAAACGATAACACTCTTCTTCTCTTGCCTAGCCATAACAAAACAGGCACTTTCAGCGCCCTCTCCTTTTCTCTTGTTGAAGTTCATACTTGGCGCATTATTCAAAGTAGAGTAGTCAAATGGCGTACTTATGATCCGCTTGAATTCGGGCAAATAAATGATATTTTAAATCAAATTTCAAATCTTCATTTGAGCTCTAAATCTAACGAAGAAGAGTTTTATCATAGCCAAGAGAAAAACCCACCTCATTCATTTTCAAAAATATTAAAGCTATGGCCTTTGGCTCTTTTACTACCCATCGCCTTTCTTTATCTCTAGACAGTATCGTTAA
>CAWVXU010000062.1:0-15315 GCA_963934255.1 uncultured Fibrobacterales bacterium | reverse complement strand
CAAATCTCAACCCTTAATTAGACCATATACCCACTCTAAATACCCATTTACGACTAAAACTATCAAACTCCTCACGCCAATTATCATATTTTGAGTTTTCTAAACCTAAGACCCATTCGATTTCGCTTGTTGAATACTTCACTAAGGTTTCGAAAGCGAGCCATTTCCTACTAAATAATTCAGGATCGTTATCATAATAAGTAATGTGAAAAACATTCACACCAAGGCTAATATCCTGGTAGTGTAGCCAAAGCGGCAGTTCAATTGCAATATATTGGTCTGAAAAATATCGAGTATCCCATGTGTATGAAGACAATTCCCCTATATCAATTTTGGTGTTTAAGAGTGTATCAATTAAAGGGTCTATGGAATTATAGAACTCGGAACTTACGGGTTCTTTAAATTCAAATCTCTTTTTGAGTAGACTTAAGTATTTATAGGAACCACGAGCCTGGATCATAGGGGTGAATTCAAGATTCTTATAAAATAAAAAGTTGTATTTCAATTGAAAATGGGGTTCAACCAATAAGGGATTTTCAAATTGACCTAATCCTTGGTAAGCATCGGTTCTAAAGTCTACCCCAACCTTTAATGGATGCCATTCTAGGCTATTTAAAACCTCTAAGCCTTTAAACTCTATCCAAGGTGATACGAAAAACGAATTTTCACCCTCTAATGCATCTTTATATGTGACTTGACTTGTTTTTGTGAGAAAGTTGCTGTTGACAAACTTAATGGAGTGGCTAGAGCTAAACCCTTGCTTTAATTTATACCTAGCAATATAGGCTAGTTCAGACAATTCAATTGATTTTAACTCTGGATGATGAATCTTCTCATTTAAAAGCCATTGTTCATAGGAAAGATCAAAACCCATACCCCACTCCATCTCATTTCCAAATTCTGAAAATAAAACCGCGTTAGCGCGTCGAAGTATAGGGCTAACAAATGTATTTAATTGAATCTGGTTAAGAAATTGAGAAACCCAATAGTGTTGCGTTTCCAAGAGAACACCGGGCCCAATTTGGTAAGCGCCAGCCATTTTAATTTGAATTTGGTTTAAGGTTTTAGGGTCAATATCTATGGATAATACATACCCATTTTGATCAGCTCGATATTCAAATTTGACAATTGCCTTTGAATAAAATGGGTGAGATTTAAGGAGTTGTATACTCTCTAATAATTGGTCATAAGGAATCGGATTATTTGAGCCATTAGGGAAATAACTTTGAACAAGCGCTCTGTGAACAGATGCCACTTCATTTAACTCTAAACCAAGAAAGATGACATATTCATGTGCTAAAAAGGCTTTTTGTTTTGATCTTGGTGAATTGGTATTTAAAGAAGCAGTGTTTTTTTTATTTACTAGTGATATCGTTCTATTTAAAAAATGATTTCTTCCTTGTTCAAATTCTTCCTCAGGTTCAAGGGTATCGTTTGAATGCAAAAGTAATGAAACAATGTTTTTTGAATAATTTCCAAGTTTAGCCGAGTTTAAATTTTTTAAAGTTTCAAGTGCTGTAGTTTCTTCTGTATGTTCTTGGTTCTTAATTGCTTCAATATAATCAGTTTTTATTATTTTAAATTCTGTAAAATACTCTATAAGTAGAGGGTTTAGCTCTTGTTTAAAATGTTGAATTCCAAATTGAACTTTGTGGTGTTTCTTTCTCAATTCATTAATATCAATAAAGCTATTGCGAAGGGTCGTTGATATTTCATTTGAGTCAATTTTTAAGTAAGGTTTCTCAATAGAGCCGGTGACTATATATACAGGTAATTTATAAGTATCAGAATGATTCCTATCAAACCATTTGCTAATGTAAAAGTCAAACTCAATTTCACGATTGACTTGAACATATTTACTTGGATGAGGTTCATCACCATTAAAATTGAGATGGTAGGTATTTCTATAACCAAGACCAGTGTTTTTAAAAGGTAATTCTTCTTTTTTATTGTATGCGGAATTAGTAAGTAACTTTAACTCATTACGTATCTCGGTTATTGAATAACCAAGAGACCAAAGCCCACCCACCAATGCTCCCCATCCACTCCCTACAATTCCTTGAATATCAAGTTTGGAAGAATCTAAGGAACTTAATACACCTAGGTTATACTCAATCAATTTAACGTCTTCACCTAAATACAGGATATATTTTTCAGGATAGGTGTCAGATTTATTTATAGGGCTAGACTTAGTAAAAGCATCTCCTGGCCTATTTGGCACAGATGCTGATTCAACATTATTCCCATTACTATCGTTAGAGTTTATTGTGGCGTCTAACTCTTGTTCACTTAGTTTTAATGAATTTTGAATATGTTCATGAATTTTTTGATTCAATCCGACATTGTTTTCAAAAATTTCTTCGTCAGTTATTTGTGTAGCATCGGTGGTGTTTAAAAAGACAATTGCATTGGCTAAATTAAAAGAAAAAAGAGTAAGAATTATATAGTAGTATTTTTTAAAAGTCATCATTAGAATCTACAAATCTATCCTTGTCAGAGGCTTTTCGATGTGCCTCTTCCATTGAAATTTTTTCGGCTTTAACCATATCCCATAAACAATCATCCATTGTTTGCATTCCAATACCTCTATTGACTTGCATGAAAGAAGCTAATTTAACGGTCTCACCTTGGCGTATTACCGCACCTAAAGCTTGAGTTGCCAAAAGTATTTCATGGGCGGCATATCGGCGTGTACCATCTTTACTTCTGAGTAATTGTTGAGAAACAACACCTTGTAAAGCATTGGCTAAAATTGCTCGTATTGCAGGTTTTTTCTTAGCTGGGAAGACATCAATAATTCGGTCGACTGTTTTGGGGGCAGAATTAGTGTGAAGAGTACCAAATACTAGAATACCCATCTCCACAGCCGTCAATGCAAGCTCAATTGTTTCAGGGTCGCGCATCTCACCTACCAGAATAACATCAGCATCGGCTTTAAGTGCACCTCTTAGTCCCGAAGTAAACGATTTCGTATCAGGACCGACTTCTCTATGCGTAATGATGCACTGACGAGATACATGAACAAATTCTACAGGCTCTTCAATAGTAACTATTTTGCGAGCGTAATTTTTGTTGATATAATCAATGATAGCAGCTAAAGTAGTTGATTTACCTGACCCTGTTGGACCGGTAACGAGGACCAACCCACTCTTAAGCTCAGCAAAACGTTTAAAGACATCAGGTGTACCAAGTTGTTCTAGCGTTAAAATTTTAACTGGAATAATCCTAAATATGGCACCAAATCCGTCAAAATGGCGATAATAATTAGCACGGAATCTACTCTCACCCCCCATACTGTAAGCAAAGTCAACATCACCCATTTTACCATATTTTTTCCAAACATCAGCCGGGCATATTCCTGATAATAAAGTGCTCATTAATTGATGTGTTAATTTGGGGTGGCCAACTAACTCTTCTATTTCCCCGTTGAGCCGTATTTTAGGGACTTGACCTTCTTTAAGGTGAAGGTCCGAGCCATCAGCCTCTAACATTTGAGTAAATAATTTATCGATAGCAGGCATTATTTTTCCCCTTTAGGGAGGTATTTTTCGAAGTTCTTAGGGTTATTGGCTCGATAGTAACATTCTTTACCATCAACTAATTCATCATCTATTAGTTTCTGTAAACTGTCATCCAAAAGAACCATACCCTGCCTTTTTGCAGTGATCATAGCTGACTCAAGTTGGTGGATTTCATTTTTTCTAATAAGATTAGCAACTGGTGGAGTTATTAAAAGGACTTCAAATGCTGGCACAACTCCAGTTCCACCTTTTAAGGGAACTAATTGTTGGCAAATAACTCCTCGAAGAGATTCTGAAATCATTGATCTGATAATATCTTGTTCATCTGGAGGAAATGAGTCAACTAAGCGAGTTATTGTTCTAGCGGCATTAGTTGTATTCATCGTGCCAAATACTAAATGGCCGGTTTCAGCCGCTGATACTGCAAGTTCAATTGTTTCAATATCCCGAAGCTCACTTACCACAAGGATATCGGGATCCTGACGTAAAGCTCCTTTGAGAGCAGTGGCGGGGCTCATTGTGTGCAAACCAACTTCTCGTTGGGTCATTTGACATCCGCCCTCAGGATAGACAAGTTCCACAGGTGACTCTACTGTAATAATATGATCTTTTCGAGTAGTGTTAACCATCTGAACTAAAGTGGCTAACGAAGTTGTTTTGCCACAACCGACAGGGCCTGTGACTAGGACTAAACCCTGGGCCCATTTGGTAAGACCCTCGCATGCAGGCGGTAGGCCTAAAGTGTCAAAAGGCATTATTTCTTTGGCAATAATTCTAGCTGAAAAATCCCAGCCGGAACGTTGCCTCATATAAGTAGCCCGAAATCTCCCTGCGCCCTTTATTGTGATGACAGTTTCAAAGTCACCATTTTCAAAAAAATCGGACAAACTATCCTTAGAAATAGAGCGATATATGATTGTCTCTAATTCTTTTTGAGTGATTTTATGTTCAGATTGGACTACTAGATTTGAAAATTTACGAATCGTTATAGGAGTGTTGGCGACTAAGTGGACATCTGAAGCGTCTTGGCGCCGCGCGTATTCTAAAATTTGGAATAGTGAGCCCTCAGCGTTTACTTCATTGATGGATTCAAAGTCAACATCCCCATCTCCGCGTTGTCCATGGAAATTACAGGGTAGTGATTCAACTTCCTCCTCATGAGGCGAATCCGTAGATAAGTTAAGAGAATCATCTTCATTAGTTTTATTATAGGATCCAGCTTGATTAATCGGACCTTGATCTTGAGCAGCTTCGTAGGCATGAGAAAGTACTTTTGAAGTCAAATCATCTGCGTAAGCTGTTTGAACTAATCCTTCACTTGCAGCGACTTGACTTTGAAGTTCAATACTTCCATAATATAGATCGTTTGAAGCAAGAGCATTGACAGTTTTGATAGAATGGGAATGAGAATCTGTATTTTGATTTGAAACTTGTTTAATAACTTCATTCTCTAATTGAGTATTTACTTGTTTAACTGAATTTGTTTGAAGGGTACTTTTAGGCTTATTAGGCTTTTGGGCCTCTGGCGCATCTTTAGAGGCTAGATTCTCAATATGATCGCTCGCAGATTTATTATCAACAGGACTATGCGCAGGTGCTTCGGTTTGTGAATACTTGGGGTCACTAGCGAGTTTGTTAACGTAATTGACAAGCTGCTGGTAATGCTTAACACGAATTACTCCATCACGAATTAAGGCTTGAGCAATATCTAGGTCAGGAGAAATTTCAGGCCAGACTTGCTGAATTTGCTCTTTAGTAGCGAGCTTATTTGTAAATATGACTTTAGCTAAGAGTACGTTATTCATAAAGTTCTTTGGTTCCTATGTTACTAGTATACTCATTTAAAGATTAAATATCTAAACCAATTTTCTTCGTTTAGATAAAGTCTTTTCGATCAAACCACCATATAGAAATACTTAAAAAGGCAACAATATAGGCTATGGCAAACCCAATAAGCTTGAAGAAAATAAACGAATCAATCATACCACCGTGAAGAATCGCACCTGTGATATTGTATTGTTCAAGATTAGGGAAAACAAAATAAATTATTTTGGATATCCATATGTAGAGTACTCCTGTTAATCCATCTTGAGCTATTTCTCCACGATTGAGCATGCCTTCGACTTGTTTGAGTATTTCACCACTTAGATTACCAGCAAGATAAACACCGAAAGTAAAAAGAGCTGCTAAAGTTGGCGTAGTGAATGTTGAGAAAAGGATTGCTACGGCGATGATAATGAGTAATTCGACCCAAAGCAATACGATCGCCTGCAGCAATGCTAGATCAGGATTAGCATCCCCTACCCAGAGAATGAAAAACAAGACGCTCGAAGTAATTAAAAAGTGAATTGTAAGTATCATTGAAAGTCCAAAGAACTTGCCTAAAATAAAATGACTACGACTCAACGGTTTTGCTAAAAGCGTAAGAACGGTCTTCTTTTGGATTTCTTTTTGTACGAGTCCAATTCCCACAAAAATAGCAAGTAAAACACCTGAAAAAGCGAGTACTGATAGGCTAAAGCTTTTAACTACATGTTCCCGATCAAAAACAGACCAATCACCAAGTACAATAGAAAAAACAACCAGTACCAGAGCCATGGCTCCCAGATTATAAAGTATTTTATCGCGTATAGATTCTTTAAATGTGTTCATAGCAATTATGAATGTTTTAGCCATCTTTAGCAATCTCCCGAGTCAAGACATCTTCAAGTGATGGTCTTTTAAGCTCTACATTTTCAATTGATACTTGATTTTCAGTTAACAACTTGATGAGCTGATCTTTGGCGGATCGATTTGTTGCTTCATAGACAAGTGAATCATGTTGGTTGAGACCAATAATTCCAGAAGATTCAATCAAGGCCCCGATGTTTTTAGAGCCGTCTTTTGAATTGAATAATTTAATGATATAAATGGGTTCATTCTCAGACAAAATACCCTCGATCTTACCCTGTGTTCTCATTTTGCCGTTAATGATGATACCAATATCGCTCGAAATTGCTTCAACATCAGATAGTACATGACTAGAATAAAATATCGTCGTGCCCATCTTATTTAATTCGAGGATAGTATTTCGAACATCACGTCGGCCTACGGGGTCAAGTCCACTCATAGGCTCATCTAAAATCAACAACTTGGGCTTGTTTAAAATTGCTTGAGCTAGGCCTATTCTTTGCATCATTCCTTTAGAATAACTTCGGAGTTTAGAGTGAATCCAATCTTGGTTTGCATGCACCATTCCCAATGCCCACTCAATGCGTTCCTTTAAAACAGGTCCATTGAGGTCTAACAGTTTGCCATAAAATTCAAGTAGTTCGTATCCGCTGAGAAAGTCATAAAAATAAGGTTGTTCCGGCAGGTATCCAATCTGATGACGAGTTTGAACATCAGAGCCATCTTTACCTAAAACTGAAAACTGACCACTAGATTTTCTTAACAGACCCAATAACATTTTAATTGTAGTTGATTTGCCTGCACCATTTGGCCCAACAAAGCCATAGATTGAACCTTCCTCTACTTTAAGACTCAAGTTATCAACTGCAATTTTTTCTTTCATAAAAAAACCGACTTTAAAAACTTTACTCAGATTATCAATCTGAATCATGAATACTCCTAAATAAGTTTTATGAGTCTAACTCATCAACTTTTGATTTAGATTTTTGCTGAATAAACCGCACTATAGAGCCACTCATGTAGATAAGAATTCCAGCTACAAAGATAAGGTTTCTCGTGAGTTCTGATTCACTTTTAAATAAGAAATACCAGACGACAATAATGGCAATTCCACAAATTTTTAAAATTAAACTAGACATAATTTAGGCCTTCCACTTTTTTAAGAGCTTGTTCTAATGTTTTTTCTTTAGCTATAACTTCATGACTTAATTGAGCAACTTTTTTAACATTACGGGCTTTGGAAAATCGATTCCCCATTGCACGAATTGTTTTTTGTAACTCATACTCACCTAGATCCAGAATAATTCTTTCAAGAGAACGTCCTTTGGTTGGCTGGTATTCAAGCATGATTTTGGCAAGGTCAACGCTGTTGAAGTAAAGTAATTTTGAATCTTTATGGTCACTCAAAAGATTAACTTCTTTGCCTGGAGTTAAGTCAGCTAAACTAATGCGTTTAACATAGTAAGCTAATTTTTCACCACAGTAATAAAATACAACAAAATCTTTTTCAAGTTCAAGCTTACCAGCATAGTGAACTTGTAAACCTGGAGTGAAGGCTGCTTGTAAGTCAAACGCTTCTGATTTTCCACTATCTCTAATGATTAAAACCTTATCATTGGCTTCAAATTCACCCATATCCTTACCAATAGGTTCAGCATGAATAAGTGACGACTTAACATCATAAAAGAAGTGTTGAGCTCCAAGTGTTGATGTTCCATCAGAGACTTTTTTGATTTTCTTAATAGGGTGCTTACTAAGTAAGACGCCATTGACTCCCCTACCTTTGACTTCACAATCAGATAAATCATATTTGTAGTTCAGTTTGACACGTGGTCTTGGCTTTAAAACAACTTCTAAGACTTCTGCTTCACCATTGGGATTCGAACTCAAATAGACTAATTTGCTCCCCTTGGTTCCTTTAGATAGATCGTAGTCCTTATTTCTGGTCACACCACCTACATTAAAACGTTTTGCAAACGCTTTTCCATCTTTACCGTCTTGATAAGCCATATTGAAAACAATACGCTTATCTTTTCGATCAAATACATGTACTTGCTCAATACCTTTACCTACGAAAACTTTATCTTCGACTTTAACTACCATCATGGTACAGTCTTTTTTGAAAACAACTATTTCATCATAGGGTGAACATTCAAAAAGGAACTCTTCTTTACGCATTCCTGTACCAACAAAACCATTGGTCCTGTCAACAAAGTATTTTTTATTGGCTACAGCCACACGCTGTGCATTGACCGTTTCAAATTCTTCAAGCTTCGTTTTACGTGGCCATTCCGGCCCATATTTTTTTAATAGATTTTTAAAGTATTCAATGGTGTAATCAACGATATTTGCAAGTTGTTCGTTGACAATTGCTAATTCTTCATCAATCTCTTTTAATAACTTATCAGTACGCTCAGCATCAAATTTTGAAATTCGACGAATAGGGATTTCAGTTAATTTCAGAATATCATCGCGACTGACTTCCTGACGTAGATGAGCGATGTAGGGTTTGAGCCCTGAGTCAACTATTTCAATCATATCTTCACGGTCTTTTGCAACTTCTATTTTTCTATAAATCCTATTTTCAATAAATATTTTTTCAAGACTCGTCTTATGCCATTGTTTTTCAAAATCCGACTTTTTATTCTCTAATTCCCATTTTAATAGGTTGAGTGAATGGTCTGTGCTTTTTTTGAGAACTTCATGGACCGGTATAAATAGAGGTTTATTATCAACAATTACACAGAGGTTCGGCGAGATTGAAATCTCACAATCAGTAAAGGCAAATAGTGCTTGAACAACTAAATTAGGGTCAATTCCTGGAGTCAAGTGAACAGCAATCTCAACATTTTTGGAAGTATTGTCTTCCACTTTTTTGATTTTAATTTTGCCTTTTTCGTTGGCTGCAATGATACTGTCAATGACTGAGCTTGTTGTAGTTGAGTAAGGGATTTCAACAATATTCAAAAGTTTCTTATCTATTACTTCTATGACTGCTCTAACTTTGACTTTACCGCCGCGCATCCCATCATTATAATTGGAAATATCAGCAACACCTCCGGTCAAAAAATCAGGGAAAAGTTTAAATGATCTTTTGCGTAGATAAGCAATTGAAGCTTCTAATAATTCACAAAAATTATGTGGTAAAATTTTGGTCGATAAACCGACTGCAATACCTTCAACTCCTTGTGCAAGAAGTAATGGGAATTTGGCAGGTAAAAATTCTGGTTCTCTATTGCGACCATCATAAGAGTTTAGCCAATTTGTAGTGTCTGCATTGTAGAGAACTTCAAGTGCAAATGGCGTTAACCGCCCTTCAATATAACGGGGGGCAGCAGCACTATCTCCTGTCATAATATTACCCCAGTTACCCTGAGTATCTACTAACAAATCCTTTTGACCTAAATTAACTAGGGCATCACCAATAGAGGCATCTCCATGAGGGTGATATTGCATTGTGTGCCCAATGATATTAGCGACCTTGTGATATCTACCATCATTCTTTTCCCAAAGTGTATGTAAAATCCTTCTTTGAACTGGCTTCAAGCCATCTTGATAATAAGGAACTGCCCGATCAAGAATTACGTATGATGCGTAATCCAAGAAGTAGCTTTTATACATACTATCAACATGGTTTTTATTGGCGTAAAAAAGTGCTGGATTTTCAATTTGATTCTTATCCATTAAACTTCAACCTCTTCTTCAATACGAAGGTTATCGACAATAAATTCTTGGCGTTGTGGAGTGTTTTTGCCCATGAAATAACCAATAGTTTTAGAGTAACTAAAATCTTGTGGAATCATGACGGGGTCTAATCTGATGTTATCACCAATAAACGCTTCAAATTCATCAGGAGAAATTTCACCTAATCCTTTGAATCTAGTAATCTCTGCTTTTTTACCTAGTTCAATTAAGGCTAGTTCTTTTTCTTCATCAGTATAGCAATAAATTGTTTTGTCTTTATTGCGCACCCTAAAGAGTGGTGTTTGAAGTATATAAAGGTGTTTATTTTCTACAAGTTCCGGGAAGAATTGTAAGAAAAAAGTCATTAGTAAAAGGCGGATATGCATGCCGTCTACATCGGCATCTGTTGCAACCACTACTTTGCTGTATCTTAAATTTTCAAGACCATTTTCAATATTTAGTGCATGCTGAAGAAGATTAAACTCTTCATTTTCATAGACCACTTTTTTGGTTAAACCAAAGGAATTTAAGGGTTTACCTTTTAAACTAAATACAGCCTGAGTTTTTACTGATCTGGCTTTAGTAATACTACCTGAGGCGGAATCTCCTTCAGTAATAAAAATCATCGTTTCTTCACGTATCTCATGTTTAGTGTTAAAGTGCACACGACAATCACGAAGTTTTTTATTGTGAATATTTGCTTTCTTAGCTCGATCATTGGCTAATTTTTTAATACCGGCAATTTCTTTACGTTCACGTTCAGATTGCTGGATACGGTGTTGAAGTGCTTTAGCCGTTTCTGGATTTTGATGCAAGTAATTATCAAGTTGTGTTTTGACAAAATCAATCATCCAAGTACGGATTTTGGGGCCATCTTCTGATGTTTCAGTTGAGCCTAATTTGTTTTTCGTTTGTGATTCAAAAACTGGCTCTTGAATTCTTACACAAATTGCACTAATGATTGAAGCACGGACATCTGAAGGGTCATAATTTTTGTTAAAAAATTCGCGAATGGTTTTGACAATAGCTTCTCTAAAAGAGTTCTGATGAGTCCCGCCTTCGGTCGTATGTTGGCCATTAACGAAAGAAAAATAGATTTCACCATAATGAGAAGCATGGGTAAATGCAACCTCAATATCATTGTCTTTTAAATGAATTATTGGATAGCGAATAGTGTCATCGGTGTGTCTTTTGAGGAGATCAAGTAAACCGTTTTTGGAAGCGAATTTGCGACCATTAAGATAGATTGAAAGACCCGGGTTAAGATAAGCATAATTCCAAAGCTTCTCTTCGAGATACATGGGTATAAATCTAAATCTTTTGAAAATAGTATCATCAGGTACAAATTCAACAAAAGTCCCATTTTCTTCTTGTGTCGAGCGAATTTTCATGTCTTGAACTAGCATTCCACGAGAAAAATGAGCCTCTTTCATTTTACCATCACGATAAGAGATCACTTTAAAATGAGAGGAAAGAGCATTAACAGCTTTGGTACCCACGCCATTAAGGCCTACAGATTTTTGAAATGCATCTGAGTCATATTTACCGCCGGTGTTAATCTTTGACACACAGTCAATCACTTTACCAAGAGGAATCCCACGACCATAATCACGAATCCGAACAATGTGTTCTTCAAGATCAATCTCAACTCTTTTACCCACACCCATAATGAATTCATCGATGGAGTTATCAGCAATTTCTTTTAGTAATACATAGATACCATCATCAGGAGAATTGCCATCTCCTATTTTACCTATGTACATTCCTGGGCGTCTTCTAATGTGTTCGTGCCACTCTAATGACTTGATGTTGTCTTCGGTATAGTTACTCATGATCCAACTTTGCTACTCAAATGTGCAGTATAATATAGCCAAAATTTAATCATTGGCTAGGTCTTGTAATATTTCTTTAGGGATGAAATAAAAATCTGAGAAGATTTTTTCAACTGTTGACCAGCTTTCTTTTGAAAAACTTTCATTTTCTATCAAAAATGAGATTTTCTCCATCTCTACTGAAAAATGATGAATATTGGTGTCTTTGGCAATAATAATAATAACAGAATAGTAGATGTCAGTAATCATCTTAACATCTTTTTTAAACCAGTATCTTTTTAAATTTAAATGTTTTAATTTTAGCTTTGCTTCAAATCTTGCAATCACATGATGGGTGAATTCACCCTCTTGATCAAAGGCTTTGCAACGGTATTCTTTAAAGATTCTATTCTTTTTAAGAGTAATTTAAGCTCAATTGGATTTGAAATTACTGGTGAAAGCCCAAAGCTGGCCCCATCTGTCCAATTTTAACCCTCATCAAGATCGAAAATGACAATTCGACTATTATTCTCAAAGGCTTCGCTCATGCAGTTTTCATGCTGCTCAGTTGTGTTAAATGTTAAGAAAATTTTTCAATTTTATATGTATGATACAAAATAAGGAGTTGATTTCATACATTGATTATATCATGGAAAGTGTTTTTTTTATATGATATTCCCTACCTAAAAGAGGTCTTGTGCACGAATTTGAACTGATTTATCAAAATTATCTGAATAAACTCAAATTTAAGAATCAGATAACAAAGAGCTATGAGGTGGAAATAAACAAGCTGTTTCCTTATTATGAACATTATTTGTTTGATGGCTTTGGCACACTTTATACTGATGACAAAGTGTTTCAAGATGCGGTTAATCTAATAAGTCATCTTCGAACTCTTAAAAAAGAAGTTCGCCTTGTTACAAATGCCGCCTCTAGAACCCGGCTAGAGCTCGCAGATAAGTTATTAAAAATTGGAATTCCCTTCCATCCCAATGAAATTATTAGCAGCGGAAGTCTTTTGGCTAATCTCAATCGACCCAAGAAATTCAATCAAGTGTTTCATATTGGCAGAGCAAGTGGTTTAAAAGTTTTAGCTGAGGCTAAGATTGAACATTTTGAATGCCCTAAAGAACCAATTGTTGTCATGACGGGTATGCCTGAAGTAGGAATGAGTGATTCAATGATGAGTAAATTAATCAATCTTTTATCAAAACCAAATGCTCAATTAATTTTACTTAATCCAGATGTCATAGCACCTTCTGAGAATGGAATTATTCGTGTAGCAGGCTATTGGGCTCAAAAGCTACACGAAAAAACTTCCTGTAACTTAATTTATTTAGGTAAGCCGTTCCCGCTTATATTTGAAAAAGCCATTTATTCTTTGTTTCCAAAAAAAGGGAGCTCATTAATGATAGGAGACTCTCTGTGGACTGATATTGTTGGTGCGCAGAGCTTTGGAATAGATTGTGCCCTACTCAACCGTGGCATAAGTAAAGAGTATGGTTCAGAAAATAATTCAGAAATTCGAGCCAATTATTACCTAAAAAATCTAAAGTTTTAAGGTTAAAAGCAAAGTATTCATAGATAATTGCATATTCAAAGTGTAATTTACTGAGTACAGATGATATTTATTTGATAATTTATAGTGGTTAAGGGGATCGTAGATGGCCGAGAAGAAGGACCGTAAAGCAAATCTTAAGAAAGTTCAAAAAATTTCTGACCCGACTTGGCTTTATCTAAAGTCTGTTGGCAAAGTTCCCTTGCTCTCTCGAGAAGATGAAGTTCGATTAAGTATTAAACTTGATGAAATTCAAAAACAGATTTGCAAAATCATTTTTCAGTCGCCTAAGATTCTCGAAGATGTCGTATCCCTTGGACGACAGATGGAAGAAGAAGAACTTAAAATTGAAGAAGTAGTTCAGCTCCCCAGTGAAGCTTGGACCAACGACAAAAAATACAAAAGTCTTTGCCAAGAAATTAAAGATTCCTTTACCGAATTAGTTCGTCTCGAAAAGAAGTACAAAAAAAACAGACTTGACTACCAAACGGCAATCGCTAGAGAATCAGATGATAAAAAGCTTGATCTTATTCTTTCTAAAAGTAAGAAAAATCAAACAGCACTCTTTGATATATCAATGAAAATTCATTTAAATCATCGCCAAACTGATCGACTGACAAATATTTATAAAAAAGAACTTGATCATTCCAAGGACTTAGATGAGCTCAAGTTGGTCATCCATTGGGAGCGCCTCAGTGCTAAAACTAAAGAAGAATTAATCAATGCCAACGTTCGTTTGGTTGTGTCTATTGCCAAGAAATATGTGAATTCTGGTATGGAGTTAATCGATTTGGTTCAAGAAGGTAATACCGGCTTAATCCGTGCAGTTGAAAACTTTGATTACACCAAAGGTTACAAATTCTCTACATATGCCACTTGGTGGATTAAACAATCGATTACTCGTGCAATCGCTGACAAAGCGAAAACTATAAGAATACCAGCCAATATGCTTGATGTGCTCCGTAAAGTAATGAGAGCACAGCGTCAATTTATTAACGTTTATGGTTTCGAGCCTTCTATTGAAGAGATTGTGAAACACACCAGTATATCTGATAAAAAGGTGAAACTTGCACTTAGTATTTCTCAAAATCCCGTGAGTTTAGATAATTACACTGGTGACGAACAACAATCTACATACAGTGACTTTATTGAAGATAATACGACTGACTCTCCTACTAAAGAAATTTCGGATCAAATGGTTCGTGACATGATTCAATCGGTGTTGAGCGGTTTGGATGAAAAAGAACAAGCAATCATTAGTATGAGATTTGGATTAGATGATGGCCGCGTTAAAACACTCAAAGAAACGGGTGATAAACATGAAATTTCTAGAGAAAGAGTCAGACAAATTGAAGCCAAGGCAATTTCAAAGCTAAAGCATCCTCAAAGAGTCAAACAACTCACTGAATGGGCTCACTGCATTGGTGAGTTATATTCTTAATGGAAAATAGTAGTTCCCAAGACCCGCCAGAGACAAAGGAGTCTAAAACCCAACACCAAGGGATTTTTAGGGGGCCAGAAGAAATTACTATTTCCAATCTTTTAAGCTCGATTTTAAAACGAAACCCTAATCTAGACGAAAATGAAATAACCAAAGCCATTAAATTCTCGTTTGAAGCACACGTTAACCAGTTCCGAAAAAGTGGGATGCCTTATGCTGAGCATCCCGTTGAGGTCGCTAAACTTTTAGCTGACTATCAAATGGATACCGATACCATCATAGCTGGACTTCTCCACGATGTTGTCGAAGATACAGATATTCCTTTGAGGACACTAGAAAAAAGATTCGGCTCACCCGTAGCTTTTATGGTTGATGCAGTTACTAAAATATCTTATATAAAACGCAACGGCGAAGATGATAAAGATCGTCAAAAAGCCATGACTTACCGCAAATTTTTGCTTAGTGTAGCTCAAGATCCTCGAGTGTTAATGATTAAAATAATGGATCGTTTACACAACATGCGGACACTAAACTATATCCCCAAAACAGCCAAACGCAAACGTATTTCTCAAGAAACTATGGATATATACGCTCCCTTATCACATCGTTTTGGTCTACAAAAAATTAAAT
>CAWVXU010000061.1:0-15688 GCA_963934255.1 uncultured Fibrobacterales bacterium | reverse complement strand
GGTCGAGGTTGAAATCCAAGACGTTTTAATTTGTCTATCCCTTGACTACGAGCATTAGAGGTGTTGTTTGAAATAAAGTGAATAGGGATGTCTTGAGATCTTAACCCATTGACTAACTCTAGAGCGCCTTTTAAGGGGGTCTCTCCTAGGTAGAGCGTACCATCAAGATCTAAGAAAACTCGTTCTATATCTGCAAGCCAGTTTTGAACTTTGAGTGGAGAGCTCACTATTTTTTTAATCCGAGCGCCGGAGCAATTTTACGTTGAAACTGAATGTCTTCTAAAAGATCATCTATATTATCATCCTCACCACCGGAAAATAATTTGCCAATGAAAGCAAGTGGATTCCACTTTTCTTTGGAGCGATGTTTAGTCGAACTGAATTTTTCACGAATTTGAGTGGAGCCTGCCATGATTTCAGCCATCACAACTGGAGTAACTATTATCATCTCACATTTATTATTGTCACTACTCTCATGTTGCCAAGCCTCTAAAGTACCATAGTCTTTCAGTTTGCTTAAGGTGAGTGGAGTATTGTGTATCAGGCATGATGGTTTTAGCTCCACAATAGGGGCGTTATTTAATGCCTCAGCCCATTTCTTGCGAGAAACAAACATGACTTTACGTTTAATGGTCTGAAGCTTGGACCACGGTAATACTGTGCAATAACAATGAGAACAAATTTTAAAACCTTCAATATCCATAGCCACACTATTGAGACTTTGCATATGACAAGCCGGACACTCAGTGGAATAGTTTATTTGATTTGACTTATTGGCAGAATCTAACATTACTTACCTGCTGAGTCAATATTTAAATCAGTCTTGAATTTGTCTTTTAATTCAGTTTTTAAATCTCGTCCTCTTTGTTCAAGATACAAGTCAATAAGTGTTAAAGCAATCATCGCCTCAACAATAATCGGAGCTCGAGGCACGACGCAAGGGTCGTGACGGCCTTTAGCTTTTAAGATAGCTGAGTTGCCATCCTGATCTGTCGTCTCTTGATCTTGAGAAATCGTGGCTGTTGGTTTAAAGCCTACGCGACCATAAATGTCTTCGCCATTACTCACGCCACCAAGAATCCCACCTGCACGATTGGTCTTGGTATGGAACTCACCGTCTTTATGGTAAATCGCATCATTATGGGCAGATCCACGCAAGCGAGTTCCTTCAAACCCAGAGCCAAACTCAAAAGCTTTAGTCGCTGGAATAGACAACATCGCTTGAGCAAGGTTTGCTTCTAATCGATTAAATACTGGCTCACCGACTCCAATAGGAGGTTTGCGAACCACGAAACTAATAACACCGCCAATAGAGTCTTGCTCTTTGCGAGCAGTCAAAATTTCTGTTTCCATTAGTGGAGCAGCATTTGGGTCTGGACAACGTGTAGGAGTCGCTTCAATCTGAGTGCGAGTCACGGTATTTCGATCAATATGAGAATCAATCGGCCCGATTTGTGAGACATAAGCTAGGATATCTGTACCACAAAGTTGTGTTAATAATTTGCGTGCTATTGCACCTGCAGCCACTCGACCAGCAGTTTCGCGCGCACTTGAACGGCCACCACCACGATAATCCCGAAAACCGTATTTGAGGTCATAAGTTAAGTCAGCATGTGAAGGGCGGTACAAGTTGACCATGTCACCATAATCGTGTGAACGCTGGTCTTGATTAATAATCACCATTGAGATTGGAGTCCCTGTGGTATAGCCCTCAAAGACACCTGAGAGGATTTCTACGTGGTCGGCTTCTTTACGAGGAGTCGTGAGCTTGGATTGACCTGGTCTTCGTAGATCTAACTCAGCTTGAATCTCTTCTTCGGTGATAGGAAGGCCCGCTGGGCAACCATCTACGACGACACCAAGACCTTTACCGTGACTTTCGCCCCATGTACTTATGCTGAAAAGTGAACCATATTGACTCGACATATATCCTCCGTGTGCCTATCTCAGTAATTGAAGCACAAATATCTGGATTAAATTTAGTAAAAAAGGCTATCCTTCTGAGCCTGTGTATAGTCCGATATAAGGTAAATTACGGAATTTCTGTGCAAAGTCAAGCCCATATCCTACCACAAATTGATCTTCTATCTGTCGACCACAAAAATCCACGACCACCTTGACTTCTCGCCGACTCGGTTTATCAAGCAGACTCACGACTTTAATGGAGTGTGGATTTCGAGCTTGAAGAAGATTGACTACACATGCCAGAGTATTACCTGTGTCAACGATATCTTCGACCAAAAGTACATCACACCCATCAATTGTCTCATCTAAGTCCATCACAATTTTGACATTGCCGCTACTTCTTTGCTGATTGCCATAACTTGAAACCGTCATGAAATCAGTAATTAATGGAAGCTTAATATGACGCACCAGGTCTGCCATAAAGATAAATGAGCCTCGCAGAAGTCCCACTACGATGAGTGGAGCCTTACTTGAGGCATAATGTTGAGTGATTGTTTGAGCCAACTCTTGATTGATTTGCAAAATTTCTTCTGCAGAAATATAAGGTTCCACTTGAATATTTAAATCCGTTTGACCAAGTGAATGCAGACTCATCTAGAATAAGTATCCATTATTTTTCTTCAATATTTCCACGTACTCTGCCACAGCTTCTTCGAGCGGAGTGAAAGTACAATCGTATCCGATATTTTGAAGATCAGTTAAATCCGCCTGAGTAAATTTCTGATAATAGCCATTGAGATGTTCAGGGAATGGCACGCTTTCAAGCAAACATTCATCGTTATTTTGTTGGATAATTTTAGCTAGATCAAGGAAACTTTGAGCCTTGCCTGTCCCAGCATTAAAGATACCTGAAAGATGTGGACGTTCAAAAAAGTGTATCATGATATTAACAACATCTTTTACATAGATAAAGTCTCTATAGAAATGTTCACTTCCTTCAAAGAGTTGAAACGAATCCGTTTCGTTAATTTGTTTTTGAAATTGGTACACGACCGAGGCCATTTTTCCTTTGTGTATTTCTTGAGGACCAAAAACATTAAAAAAGCGCAGACCCACCACTTGGTTATCAATATTTTTAAACTGAGCACGAACCCATTGGTCCACTTGATATTTGGAAAACCCATAAATGTTGAGTGGAACCTCACATTCAATTTTCTCTTGAAATCCGTTTTGACCATCACCATATACAGACGCGCTGGATGCATAGCAAACTTTGATCTTAGTCTTTTGAGCCCAGTCCAATATATCCTTGGTGTAGGTATAATTCTGATTCATCATAATACTAGAATCATGTTCAGTCGTATCAGTATTGGCACCGAGATGGAAAATGTATTCGGCATCATTGTATAAATGATTTTGCATCATGAAATCCTTGGGGTCAATCAGATCAGTATACTTTAATCCAATGAGATTTCTGAATTGTTTGGGATGTAAAAGTTGATCAATAATCAATATATCTTGAAAGCCCATTTGGTTTAATCTAGCGATTAAATTTGACCCAATAAAGCCGGAGCCACCTGTCACAATAATCATTTATTCCTCGAATCTTTTCAAAGTATTGCTAGTAGAATATCCGTCGACAAAAGAGACGATTTGAACGGACTTGGCCCACTGCCCTCCGACTACTTCACTTATTTTATAATCCCCACCCTTTACCAATACATCTGGCTGAATGTCTTGAATTAAGGACTCTGGAGTATCACTACTAAAGACGCAAATCCAGTCCACTGTGGCAAGGTTACCCAAAACAAAGGCTCGATCGGCCTCTTCATTAATCGGACGACTGGGACCTTTAAGTCTAGATACTGAATCATCCGAATTAAGTGCCAAAAAGAGTAAGTCACCCTTTTCAGCAGCCTCTTGTAAGTACTGTATATGCCCGCGGTGAATGACATCAAAACAACCATTGGTAAAGACAACCCGGCGACCTTGACTACGAGCCAATTTTGCTTGTTTAACAAACTCATCTGCGCTCACCATCTTCCGGTGCCAATGTCTGCCGCGAAGAGCCTCAGTGAGCTCGGCTTGAGTGACTTGGGCCGTGCCTTGTCGAGAGACTGCGATACCGGCTGCAATATTTGCGTGATGCATCGAGTCCTCTAAGCTTTCTCCAAAGATTTGTGCTACACAAAAGGCTGCAAGAACCGTATCGCCTGCCCCACAAACATCAAATACTTCGCGAGCCAGGGACCTTTCTTCGACTGCTAAGTCTAACGAAATTAAACTCACCCCCATGTCTCCACGAGTCACGAGAATAGAGCCTAGCTCATATTTGTGACGCAGAAGATTTGCAATATCTACGATGTTGCAATGTGTGTTGGTAAGCAGTTGAGATTCAATTGAATTTTCAAGATGATTCACATGAGCTACTTCGCTAAACTCTTTGAAATTAGGTGAGATTAAATCGGCACCTCGATAGATGTTCCAATCATTAGACTTGGGATCTACATAGACTTTCCATTGACGATTTTTTCGTAGAATTATTTTGAGCCATGATTGTTGTAATGTACCTTTGGCATAATCTGATAGGACTACCCAATCAACATTTTCTAAGAGATTAAGTAGGACTTCTTCACCTTCAATAAGTGTGTCGGCACTAGCTTTAAAAACTTCTTCACGATCAATCCTAATGAGTTGTTGATTGCCCGATACAACCCGGATTTTGGATATTGTAGGGAGTTGAGAGCTTGGAACTAATGAATGCAGCTTGATACCTAAATCACTGCACTTACTCTGTAGAATTTCTCCAGTCAAGTCTTTAGAGTAAATCCCTGCAAGTTCTACATTCAATCCTAGAGTTTTAATATTGGCCGCAAGATTGGCAGCACCACCTAAGCGCTGTTCAGTTGAATTATGACGCAAAATCGGAACAGGGGCTTCCGGTGAAATTCTCGTAGTTGTACCTTGAATATATTCATCCAACATGAGATCACCAATAACTAAGATTTTAGCATTAGTTCCAAGAATGTGTTTTTCAAATTCTGTTTTAATCTTGTTTTCTTGATTTTTATCGTTCATTTGGACTCCAAGTTTTCAACTGTCTCCAAGGCATAAAGTTCATCAAAATATTGACAGATATAATGAATGATAAAAATATGCGCTTCTTGGATGCGTGCAGTTTCTTGAGAAGGTACGACAATGTTTTTTTCACACAAAAGTGCGTTGAGTTTTCCACCTGATTTGCCACTGAGCACAAAGGATTGAATCTTCTGCTGATGGGCGTAATCAACTGCTCGTATGATATTTGGTGAATTACCTGATGTGGTGATTCCGATAAAAATGTCTTGTGGCTTAGCTAGTGCTTCTAATTGACGACTGAAAATAAATTCAAAACCAAAATCATTTGAAATAGAAGTAATCGCTGAAATATCTGTAGTCAGTGCAATTGCGGCAAGGGCTTGCCGATTGGGTGCGTTGAAGCGCCCTGTAAATTCTGAAGCGAAATGTTGAGCATCAGATGCTGAACCTCCGTTGCCTGCGATGAGAATTTTGCCACCTGCTTCAAAGCACATGTGCATACATTTAATCATATAATGAATATCACTTTCAAGTGATGACAGCTGAGTCATCATCTCGAGATGTGCTTTTAAGTTTTGAGCAAACACTACAGATTGTGCCACAGTCTCTCCCGACTTTTCAATAAAATTTATTCATCTTCTTTGATGAATTTTTTACTCAACCACGGTGTCAAAATTAATGATACCATTAATGTACACAATATGCCAAGAACTGCGAGCTCTCCGATGGTTCTCATCCCCCGATGGGACACAAATAACACTCCAAAGAAGCCCATACCTGTAGTCAAACTTGAAGCAATGACCATCAACCCGGTATTGTTGTATAGTTTATGAAGACTTTTCTTCTTTTGTTGTTGGAAAGCCACCAGCAAATGGATGATTGCATCAATCCCCACACCTAGAAGTGTAGGGATCACAATTACGTTATAAATACCAATTTTGCCAATCCCTAGAGTCAAATTAAATACACCCATCATGCCGATGGTAATGAAACAACCGAGTGCTAATGTCCCAAATGATATGAGTACGAGTTTGAATTTACGTAAGGTGATAAACAATGTCATGATGAGTACCAGAGAGATGAAAACACCCATCTTCATGGAGTCGGCCTTGACCAGTCGAATCACATCTGAGAAAATAAATGAACTTGAGAATGAACGAAGATCTTTACCGCCGAAATTCCAATGTCCATATGCATCTTGAAATTTGGCGACATCGCGTGCGTTCCAACTTTCAAACGAACCATAAATAAATCCAACCTTACCATAAGATCCGTCTTTTTCTTTGAGTAGATCTAGAGCCCATGCAGGGATGTCTTCTGGAGTAAATTCTTCAACTCCAACAAGCCCGCGAAGTTTAGTGACCATATCTAGATCTTCACCTTTGGCTTTATCAAAAGCTTTGGCATTGATGAGCTCATCAATCTCTTCAATGATTTCCATGCGCTCCTCTTGAGCATCAGCTGGTGGCACAAATGAACTTAAAGTCAGCCATGATCTCAAATAAGAATCTTTTTGAGTGTGCTTCCGAACCATCAAAGAATCGTGTAGTTTCTGGAGCTCTTCTTGAGTATCACCTAGCACGGCAATGGGTTGTGAGCTTTTACGATTAGATGTTTCAGCCACGCCGGTTTTGACTTTGCGCACTTTTTTGATGCTTGCCTTTTTTTCACTACGAAGATTTCTCATGTTGTGTTCAAACTCAGCATAAGGAGCAAAAAATGCCATCACTAGGGTAACCACAGCCAGAACCCTTATACCGCGACTGAGGAAAGTCATAATTTGTGATTCTGACCAACTTGCAGGGAAAATTGTCATCGCCTTTTTCTTTGGTAAACCACCTGTAATGAGTAGTAGTACCGGCAGCCCAAAAAGTGCCGTACCTAAACTCAAGGTGATTCCAATCGAGGCGATGATACCAAATTCATAGAAGCCTTTAAAGTCGGCGATGAGTAGAGTCAAAAGTCCTGCAACAGTAGTAAGAGCTGCTAGACCCATTGGCCAAATAAGTTCTGATAGTGTCTCACTGAGTGCATCCACCAAATTACCCTTTTGGGAATGAATCCGTTGAGTGTTTCCCATCATGTGAATACTAAAATCAATCCCCATACCAAATATGATCGCCGCTACAAATAAAGTGAACGGATTGAGTTGACCATAGATCATCGCAGTAAAGAAAAGCATGATGATAATAGCAAATGCCACTTGTGAAATTAACACAATCGGCGCCTGAATTGATCTAAAGAAAATGATAAGAAAAAGAATGATTGCTATAATCGAAATCAATGTAGAGAGCTTGCCGTCTGATGCCATCTCTTCGACATCTTTGAGACCCTCATATGTACCTGCGACTGCAAAAAGCACCTCAGGGTGAGCAGCACGAAATGGCGCTAGGAGTGCTTCGGATTTGTCCAATATGACTTGAGTAAAATTGAGGTTAGTAGAAGGTTCATTGAGCTTGAGAATGACTATGCCATTGAATGAACTATCTGACTTGTCTTGACCAATTAAGCGACTTTTTAAGTCATCAGGAATGTTGGCTTTGGGATCCCATTTTTTCTTTTTGGGCTTGGCGTTTAGTTTACCAGCTAGACCGGCTGCATCAGATGGGGATTTTTTTTCTTTTTCTTTAAAAAACTGAGAGAAAACGGCAGCGGCTTCATCTGGTAAACCAAGCTCTTGAGGAGCGTTAGCATTAAACCAAACCAGGTCTTCTTTAGGTTTGGCTTTTTCTTCCTCCGACTTGAGGTCGACTACCATGAAGTTACCCTTGGCACCCATTTCTACTTGCAGAGTCACTAGGTTATCGCGGATGCGCTCAAGGTCGATTACCGGTAAGTACATCAGCGCGTTATCTTCAAAAAATTGGTTGTCGCGTTTGATTTGTGATCGAACCATCACATCAGTCCAAGTTTCATCCACAATCTTTTTGATGGAGTCTTGAAATTTGGCGATGATTACCGGATCATCTGCTTGAACGGCAATCATGAATTTGTCTGTGGCACCGAAGCGTTTGTTGGACTCTTTGAGTCCTAAGATGGTCGGGGCGTTCTCAGGTAAGAGAGAGGCTAGGTCATTGTTGAGGCGCAGGTTGTCTTTGGTGTAATAAAGACTTCCGGCGGCCAGAACAATTGCTAATACAAGTAAAATATATTTGAATTTATTAGCAAATTCAACATAATTACGCGCCCAATTGGCGGCTGAATCTTGGTTCGACTCTGAGCTCATCGAACTCCCCCTTGAGAATTTTCTAAAATCTGCCCCAAAGATACTTAATTTGACTCGCTAAGATGCGTCAATTATTCCTCTATCACGACTCCGGCCATGCGCTCTGGTGCTTGAAAGAGGTCTACAAATATCTGAGCTCGAGTTTGACTATCAAAAGTCCCCCAAACAAATTCACGGCGCCTATCATAGAGACTTTCTTTGACATCTTCACTTAAAACCCGTGGTAAAATATTGGCCAAGGACTCACTTTGTCCGGCCTCCACGATAATGGCTTCTTGTCCAATCAGCTCTGGGAGAACACCCACCATGGTAGTTAGCAAATTAGCTCCTAGTGCCAATGCCCAAAGATGAAAACCACCAAACTCTTCAACTCGAGATGGGATGACCACAAGTCTTGACCCAAGTATTAGCTCGGTGACTGCGTTATGATCTAATTCTTCAAGGTCGATATACTCCAGGCCTTGAGTTTTAAGATCCTCAATTGCCTGATACAAATTCGTGCTCTTTTTGACTCGACTCACCACAATGAGTGGGTTTTTAATCCTCCAATCGACCTCTTGTGAGGCCCAAGTTTCAAGTAAAATATCTAAACCTGAACCCATCGGAGTTTCACTGATAAATAGAATAGAATTTTGACCCATATTCTGTTCATATTTGGAGTTTTTAGTGACATAGGGATTGACTGTTGGAAGTGCTAACTTGCCCTTATGAGAAGGGATAAAGAAATTTTCACTGAGTCGGTTATACTGATGCGTGTTTGAATAAATGATTTCAAAAGACCGGTGTATGGCCATGGCTTGAGCCACTCGGCGGGGGTCAAAAATAAGATTTGAGAGCCAGTAACTGACTTTGTGCCATTGATGCTTGGAGGCAGTGACACCTAGTTGGATTGAGGGTTCGTTTGAAGCATCTGAGTCATTTGACTGTGTTGCTGTTGTAGCTAGTGAGGAGTTGGCGGATGTTGTTGCAGATGTTTTGGACAAAGGCCATAAAGCATCAGGTGTTTGGAAATAAACCGAGCGCTTTTTATTTTTGATTTTATGAAAAAAAGCACCTTCGGGTCCTGTAGTGATAAGAGTGGTAATTCTTGAGCTGTGTTTACTCACTAGGTCTTGAACAAACTTCGACTTGGAATAGACTGAAATAATCTGAAAAGGTCCACCTAATCTACCGGGCCTTGGATTGATTATTTTCAAGGTTTGCAGAGAACCCCAAACGCCATTTTGATGGGTCTGGATTTCATCAAAAACGAGTTGATCTGCCTCGGGTATGTCTGCAGACTGAGCCTTGGTACTCCAAGGATACATCTCAATCAGCAAGGTTTTAAATCCAGCTCGTGCCAAAGATCGTGATAATTCCAATGTTTGATCATCAAACATCGGTCGCGCAATATGCGCTTTGTCGCTATAATCAAGCGTTACGATAAAGTCAAATGGTTTCATGTTAGTAAAGTTAACAAGATTGATATCTCAAAGTTACATTTATAGTGATTTTACGCATAATCTAGCCGGGATTACCTTTGAGGTGCTATCTGGTTGGTTGGCTAATGATAATTGGCTTGAAGGTGAGATATTTCAGCTTTTTATCAAGATATTCAGCCTCACTTTGAAGCCTCGATTCACATTAAAACTGGCAATTTGTGGCTGATTTAAACCCTTGGGCTTCTTATTCAAGCATTTCGCCTATATAATAAGGGTTAATTGACCCCTTCTCCAACTCACAGCCAATAAAAAATCTAAATTTGCCTTCAAAACTAAACCTGGAGTGGGGTATGAGCGATTTCCAAGTAGGACAGCGATGGATTAGTGAAATGGAGCCAGAACTTGGCCTTGGCACTTTAACTGCTGTTGAGTTTCGAAACTTGATATTTGATTTCTCACTCAAAGGTGAAAAACGCATCTATCGCAAGGGTAATATCCCTATGCGTCGCTATGTGCTTTCGATTGGTGACACTGCCATCACGGAAGACGGCTCTGAACACAAAGTCGCCGAAGTCCGAGAAATGGGCAGTATTTATCTTTATGTTGACGTTGAAGGTGAAGTCATCCCCGAGTCCAACCTATCCCCTGCACTCAGTATGCCTAAAGAATCTCTGATTCATAGAATTTTAGATTACCATCATGGTGATATCGAAAGCTTTGACCTCAGACAACAAGCTCGCCAAGTTCAAATTGAAAGTGGTTCTTCTGCTGCTCGTGGACTCGCGGGCGCCCGCATTGACTTGATCCCTCACCAACTTTTTATCGCCGAGCGCGCTTGTCAAGAACCGCGCCTACCGCGTCGTCTACTTTCTGACGAAGTCGGACTCGGCAAGACTATTGAAGCCTGTCTTATCTGGCAAAAACTAAAAGCTCACGGTAGAATTCGTCGTACATTAATCATCGTACCTGAGTCTCTCCAACACCAATGGTTGGTGGAGCTTTATAGACGCTTTAATACCACATATACCATCATTGATGATGACCATTGTGAAGCCTATGAGACGGGTAATTCAGATGGCAATCCTTTTGCTGATAGCAATGAGATGATCGTTGATATTGAATTCCTGCTTTATAATCCCAAAAGACTCAAACAAGTTTTAAATGCTGGCTTTGATATGGTGATTGTCGATGAAGCTCATCGACTTGATCCTGGTGAAGACAACGATTCACTTGATTATATCTTTATGCAAAAGCTCACGCGCAAGACTCCGGGTCTTTTGCTCCTGACTGCAACTCCAGTCCAGCTTCAACTCAAAGCTCACTTTGCTCGTTTACAGCTATTGGATCCTGCTAAATTTCACAATTTTGAAGAGTGGGAAAAACAAAATGAACAATACCAAACCCTCGCTCGTCATCTTGAAAAACTATTTAAAGTCAGTAACCGTGCAGAACTCACTTGGGATGATCTCAAAAAAAGTCTACCCAAAACAGGTTCTGCTCGCCAACTGATTGAGTCCTTACCAGAAGGTGAAGAGCTCAGTGCCCGCGAAGCCATTTACTTCATCTCTGATGCACTCGGTACCGGTCGTTCCGTAGTCCGTAATACGAGAAATGCCATCGGTGGATTCCCCGAACGACGTTTACATAGTGCTCAACTTCCGCAGGATAAAGAATACCGTAAGCGCTTTAGCAGCTTTGAAGCGGACCCTGAAGATCTAGATAATTGGAACTTTAGGAATAACCACGCCCTTGCTCTTGACAAAGAATGGTTCGTTGAAGAGCAGCTTCAAGCTCTAGCTGTTTTGTGGGAAAGAGATGAGAAAGTTCAATGGCTCGCCAAGCAACTGAACGGCCCTCTAAAAGGCGAAAAAGTTTTATGTATTTGTTCAAGTCGTGAAGCCACTCTTGCCCTTCAAGATGTAATCCCACGTCTGACTTCTATGGAAGTGGTTGTGTTCCATGAAGACATTCCACTTCTAGCGCGTGACCGAGCCGCAGCCTACTTTGCAGATCCTGAAGGTGCCAACATGTTAGTGTCATCTGAGATTGGTAGTGAAGGACGCAATTTTCAATTTGCTCATCACTTAGTTTTATTTGACCTTCCTATAGAGCCAGGTCTACTTGAACAGCGTATCGGTCGACTGGATCGTATCGGCCAAAGAGATACCATTGAGATTCACGTTCCTTGGGTTGAAGGCACTACCGGAGAACATTTATATGAGTGGTACCATATTGGTCTGAATGCATTTTTGGAGCCTCTGATGGGTGTAGAAAAGGTCCACGATATGTATCGTGTGACTTTAGAAGAAAACCTACTCAACCCTCGCGCCAATCACGAATTCTTCCTCAATGAGTTTTTACCGCTAGTTCAAACAAGTGCCAAGGAAATGCGCAAAGAAGTTGAAGGTGGACGTGACCGTTTACTTGAGTTTAACTCCAACCATCCGATTGAAGCCGCTGTTATTGTCGATATGATTAAAGCTCAGGACGATGACCGTGGACCAGAAAATTTTGCTATCGAAGCTCTTGAACATATCGGTATGGATATTGATTCAGGACCAGTCAAAGACTCTTGGATTGCTCACCCGACTGATCATATGAATGTCACCGACTTCCCAGAGATTGACCCTGATGGCTCAACTTTTACTGCGAGTCGTAAAGTAGCCCTTGACCGTGAAGACATCAGCTTCTTTAGTATTGATCACCCACTGCTCAATACTTTGGTCGATCACGTACTTGATATCGACGAAGCACAGACTTGTCTAGTGACTTGTAAAGACGATCTGCCGCGTGGGCTTTATGCTGAATTCCACTTCATCTGGGAGTGTACATCCAAGCCCCAATGGAATCTTCAAAATGCATTGTTCCCCAGTACCATCTCAATTTTGATGGATCGCCGTGGACGCTCCCGTGAAGACCTAAAGGATACTTTAGAGGGTACCTTCTTCAATGACCTCGCACCTCGAGGTTTAGAAGACTTCTTTGAGGAGCTCAGAAGCGAACTCCCTATACTCGAGGATAAAGCCATCCAATTTGCAGCCGATGTGGGTGAAGATATTGCACAAGATCGATTTAACCGCGTACGTTCAATTGTTCAGCCTGAAATTCGACGACTCAAAGCTCTGATTAATTCAGGTATCCCAGCTGTAGGGAAGCGCGCTGCCCAATTAGAGGATTTGACGCTTGAAATTCGTGATTTGCTTGAAAAACCTCAGATTAGGCTCGATGCGGTGAGATTAATACTCGCCAAATAGAAAAAAGGCGATAATTGTCAATTCGCCCTCATCGGCCTCTTATTTTGTTCAGTTGGCTCTGAATAGGCATCTTATCCATTAAAAAAGCACTCTTATCTGAGAGTGCTTTTCTTCTTCTTAGAATTGAACTAAAATTATAATATGCGTTACAATTTATATATTCAAAAATACATGCAAACGATCCAAGACCCCGGTCGTATCAAAGCCTATTTCATTTACACCACTCTTGTGGCGTTCTTAATCTCTTTGGTAATCAACCAATCCATGAAAGAATTTATTGAGGTACCATTCTTCTCGGTACTCTTAACTTCTCTGATTTATTCATATTCCATTACGATTTGGGTTCACCTGCTTATCTCCATTCATTTTTCTTTTTGTAAGAGAAGCTGTCTCAGCGCCAAAGAAAAAATGGAAAATCAATCACCCTATAGCATACGTGCTATTTTTCGAGCGGTCATATTTATTTCATTGACTCAAATCGGTGTGATTATTGGTACCCTTCAAGTTTATTTCATTAAAAAGTTCTTGGGTGCACAACTCTTTAGTCATCACCCCAAAGCCGAGGATTTTTGCTTTGAACATCTCTTAAATGTTTTAGGCTTCAGTTTAGCTGTTTCCATCATCATTCTTATCGGTGCTTTCTTTTATGAACGCCTGCGTCTTCGCTATGAATACACAATTGAAATGCTCAAAGAAAATGAGATTCAAAAAATTGAACTCAAGCGCCTTAAAACAGAAGCCGAACTTTCAGCACTACAAGCTAAAATCAATCCTCACTTTTTGTTTAATACCCTCAACTCTATTGCCAGCCTTATCACGATTGACCCACCTCGAGCCGAACGTGCCATTGAAAAACTCTCACGCTTATTTCGACTGACTCTAAACCATAGTCTCAAAAAAGACGTACATATAAAAGAGTCTCTGAAGACTGTCGAAAGCTATCTTGAATTAGAACAAATCAGACTGGGAAGTCGCTTAAAATACAACATCAATATCCAAGGCGACATTAACGACACCTATATACCTGGTCTACTTATACAACCTATTGTAGAGAATTCAATTAAATACGGTATCACTCCTTCTGTGGAAGGTGGCTATGTAGATATTAACGTTCATGTGAATGACAATCAACAAGAGTATTGTCATATTTCGGTGAAAAATTCAGGAGCACCTTGGAGTGAGCAAGTCAGTGAAAGTGGCCACGGTTTAGAAAACATCCAAGATCGTCTTCGCTTACTCTATGATCAAGACTGGAAATTAGAAATAGAAAAGACCAGTCCTGTCACCGTTAAAATCAAAATTCCCCATCACTCAAAAATGGAATCAAAAAAAGATGTCTAAATTACGTACCCTAATAATTGATGATGAAGAGCTCGCCCGTGCGCGTTTTGCCAAACTCTTAGAACCTTATCTTGATCAAATTGAAATCATTGGTGAAGTCAGCGATGGCCTAAGCGCTGTCAAAGAAATTGATGCACAGAAACCTGATCTTATATTCATAGATATACAGATGCCCGGACACACAGGCTTTGAAGTCTTAAAGCACATCACTCATCGTCCCATGGTGGTCTTTGTCACGGCTTATGATCAATACGCTATGCAAGCCTTTGAGGAAAATAGTGTTGACTATCTCCTGAAGCCTGTGGAAGCTCAACGCTTAAAAGAAACTATTGAAAAACTACCTCGCGTCCAGGACGAGGTACCTCAGCATTCAGAAGAACTTTTTAAAAAAATTCAGCACCTCATTAATTCACCTAAGCAACTCAAAAGGCTTCATGTCAAAATTGGTGATCGGACTATTTTACTCGAAGGTTCTGAAATCTACTATTTTGAATCTGAAGACAAATACACCAATGTCTATAGTGTAGAAGGTAAACATATTATCGACACGCCTCTAGTTGACTTAGAACATTATTTTGAAGATGAAAACTTCCTTAGAATCCATCGAGGGACGTTGGTCAATTCGAGATGGATTCGTGAACTTATTCGTCTATCTGGCGGTAAGATGCAAGTCAAACTCAAAAATGAAGATAAATCACTACTGAGTGTCTCTCGAAACTATACTGATCGAGTCAAAGGGCTCTAGCTCAGGTTAAAAGACTAGGCCCCGACTTGACTTTGGGGCCTTAATTTTGATATACTTATTGTATGAAAGCTAACTCGCCCATACTCCCGATTCGATCTCACTTTCAAGACTCTCCGTTAACTCAAGAGGCTTGGCAGCAGTTTTTCAAATCAGGGTATTGTATCGCTCGGGGAGTTTTTGATTCTTTTGAAATTGCCAAATTAAGATCGTCACTTCAAGACCTTGAGCGTATCGCAAGAGAGCTTGCTCACGACCGTTCTTTAATTGCGGGGATAGAGCATCGACTCAACCACAAAGGAAGTCTCTTTGTCTTAGATAAGAGCGATAGAGAGCTCAAATCACTCAAACGGGTGGTAGGGTGTGGATCAGTAGACCCCACTCTACTCAATTCAAGTCGCTCACCCAAACTCATGGCTGCATTCTCTGATTTACTCTTAAGTAAATGCATGGAACAACTCATTTGTCAATTTCACCCAAAGAAGCCTGGGGATGATGTCGCCTTTGCCCCGCATCGGGATATTGAGCATCGCCTAAATTATGACGCAAATTGGATCGATGTGAATGGCTTTGGAAGTTATGCCATTGCTGTAATCTCAGTTGATCCATCCAGTGCTCATAATGGAGGCTTATATTTAGTCCCTGAGTCACACTTAGGTTTTGACCTTTCTCAAGTAGAAAAAGCCGCTGATAATTTTAATGAAAACTGGAGTCTTAGGGC
>CAWVXU010000060.1:0-15929 GCA_963934255.1 uncultured Fibrobacterales bacterium | reverse complement strand
GCTTTTGATGGTACATAAAGTAGTGTAGTGAACTCTTGAGTTCCTTCTACTTTATTGTGTGAATTAACAAGAGGTTCAGCATGGTCATGCGAAATATGTTTATAAAATTCATCGTAATCTTCTTTAGTAATGTCAGACTTAGAACGTCTCCAAAGAGCAGGCTTTGCATTAAGAACTTCGTCTTTCTGCTCGATAACTGCTTCAACTTTGTCGTCGCCTTCACCAGATTCAGGTGTTTCTTCTTGAAATTCAAGGTGAATTGGGTGAGAAACATATTCTGAATATTTAGTGATGACACCACGAGTTTGCCATGCATCAACAAATTCCGATTCTTCTTCTTTAAGGTGAAGGGTGATTTCGGTACCACGTGTTAATTTGTCATTTTCTTCAATTTCAAACTCACCGGCACCTTCAGATTTCCAAGAGAAACCTTGAGAATCACCTGCTTTAAGAGTCTTAACAGTCACAGTGTCAGCGACCATGAACAAAGAGTAGAATCCTACACCAAATTGACCAATAAGAGAAACGTCTTTTTTAGAATCACCAGATAGGTTTTCCATGAAGTTTTTAGTGCCTGAACGAGCGATTGTACCTAAGTTATTAATTAGGTCCTCACGGTTCATGCCAATGCCATTATCAGTAATAGTGATTGTATTAGTGGCTTTGTCTAGGTTAACACGGATTTTGAGGTCTTTGTCATCACCAAGTAGACTGGCGTCAGCGATGCCTTCAAAGCGTACTTTATCAATTGCATCGGCAGCATTTGAAATAAGCTCACGAAGGAAAATTTCTTTGTGGGAATAAAGTGAGTGTATCATGAGTTGCAATAATTGCTTGACCTCAGTTTGAAACTCCATTTTTTCAGCAGTTGCGGACATAGTTGATCTCCTATAAATCGATCGGTTTAATAAGGGTTATAAAATACTTTGGGATGATGAAATTACTCAGAGATGACCCAAAAGACCAGTACTTTTATAATATCCATCAAAAACCCATTGTTTCGCCTGAATTTAGCATTTCATTTTGTTATTTTAAGGGTAATAATGTAATTATCCTCGAGGTTTTAGGTGAAAAAAGTGTCAATCGTATTGTTTCTCATTGGTAGTGTGTTTTGGGCTTGTCAAGCTGGTGAACAAAATTCTTTAGACGAACGTGTTAATGCTCTTGAAAAAGAACTAGCTACTCTCAAAAAAGTACTGAAAGTCGTTGCTAAATTAGATATTGATGAATATGCTGATAAAGTAGACGAAATGGTCAAGAAACAAGAGCTTGAAGAAAAAGCTAAAAAAGAAGCAGAAAATAAAGTTCACAGTATACCTGTTGGTGATTCACCATTACTTGGAAACCAAAACGCACCGATTACAATCGTTGAATTTTCTGACTTTGAATGTCCGTACTGTGCAAAACGCGCTCCGAGTGTAAAAGCTCTTCAAAAGAAGTATCCTGGTAAAATCAAAGTTGTATTCAAACATTTCCCTTTATCTTTCCATAAAAATGCACCTGCTGCATCTGCGGCATCAATTGCTGCTCAGAAACAGGGTAAATTTTGGGAGTACAGATTCAAATTGGCCCCTTTCTACCGCACACTTACGGCAGATAAATTCATTAGCGTTGCTAAAGACTTAAAGCTTGATATTGCTAAATTCAAAAAAGACATGAAAGTAGCTGGTGCTAACCAAGCAGCTATTGATAAAGACATGGCTCTTGGTTCAAGTATTGGCGTGAGAGGAACTCCGGCTTTCTATGTCAATGGAAAAACGGCTCCAAATTTTGAACAAGTTGTTGAAGGTCTTGTTGCTAAAATGAAATAATTTCAAATGATTTAAGGGAGGCTTGGCCTCCCATTTTTTATCTAAAAACAAGTGATCCTTGCCATTCAACAGGCCCAGGGTAATGAAAAAAGGAATTTAACTTTGAAGCTTAATATACCTCATCATTTTACCGGCCTTAATCCTCAGATAAAATTGACATGGAAATCAAAATTATTCTCCTCCCTACTTATACTCCTGGTCCTGCCTCTACTTGCGATGACACCTGCTAAGGATGAAGTTCATATATTGATTTTAGGTGATTCATTAACCGATGGGTTTGGGGTTAATCGTGAAGATACATGGCCTAGTCTACTCTCTATTGAATTAAGTAAAGAATTTTCTGGATTTAAAATCACCAATGGTGGTATTTCTGGAGCGACCACTTCGAGCGGCCTTCAAAGAATTCAATGGTACAACCTCAAGGATAAACCTGATGTGATTATTATCGCTCTTGGTTCTAATGATGGTCTTCGCGGTGTGCGCCCTAAGGATTCTCGAGTTAATATTCAAAAGATGATAGATTATGCCTCTATAAACCAAATGAAGGTTCTTTTAACAGGGCAAAAAATTCCACCAAATTATGGCAAGGAATACTCTTTAGAATTTGAGGAAATTTTTGATCGCTTAGCGAAGAAAAATAGAATTCCACTCTATAATTTCCTTCTAGAGGGTGTGGCCGGGGACCCAACAATGAATTTGAGTGATGGCATTCACCCCAATGAAAATGGTCATCAGCGTATCGCTGAGGGGATGTCAGGATTTGTTAAAAATCATTTAGGCTCTCTGCTTAAAACCAAAGAGGAAATTTAAATAATGGAATTATCAATTCAAAAGTTATCAAAATCCTATGACAGTTTAAAAATCATTCAAGAAGCCGACCTCGTGGTTTCCTCAGGTAGCCTCGTTGCTATTACAGGTGAATCAGGTGCAGGTAAATCAACTTTATTTCATTTGTTATCAGGTCTTGATGATTTTGAAAGCGGTGAGATTCAACTCGGTGAATATCAATTTCAAAAATTAAATCATCTACAAAAAGCCAAAATTCGTGGTGCGCATATTGGGATTGTATTTCAAGAATTTCACTTAGTGCCGGCTTTGACTGCTTTGGAGAATGTCCGCTTAGTTCTTGATATACATCAAGAGGATATACCTTTATCCAAACGTGATGAAGTTGCTACTGAGATACTTAACCAAGTGGGGTTGGGAAGTCGTTTGTCTCATCGCCCAAGTGAACTCTCAGGTGGTGAGCAGCAACGTGTGGCCCTAGCTCGAGCTTTGGTTCATCGTCCACCTCTGGTGTTGGCAGATGAGCCCACAGGTAATCTTGACGAAAAAACATCCAATACAATACAAGAACTTTTAATTGAGCTTTGTAAAAGTGCAGGTTCTTCACTTGTACTCATAACACATGACCCTAAGTTTGCCATGAAAATGGAAAAAGTCTATCAGCTCCAAGAGGGAAAGCTTCATCTTGTTTCATAAATTGCCATTATTTATACGCTTACTTCGAGGACAATTAAAAACCTTACTCGCTTTTGTTTTGTTGTTTTCACTCGGGATGTCTTTATTCCTAACTGTAGATACCATGTCTATAGAGTTTGAAGACAGTCTTCGCGCACAATCTCAAATGTTTATTGGCGGTGATATTGAAATTCGTCTACGCCGAGACTTTAAGGCTGATGAAAATAAAGCGCTAAATAACTTGTTTGAATTGAATGATAAGCTTGAAAACGCTGGGGATTCTGATAATTCAGAAAACGCTTGGCGCCATTCTAAAGAATCTAGATTTTTTACAATGCTTAGCAATTCATCCAAAACACTTTTGGTTCAAGCTCGGGCTGTAGATCAAAACTTTCCTTTGGTGGGGGAGTTTGCAGATTCGACCGGTACTCAAATTTATCCTGCACCAAAACCAGGCGAAGTCTACCTCCCTGAAACCCTTCTGAAATTGATGAATTTAAAATTAGGTGATTCAATTCAAGTGGGTACGATGCAATTGTTCATCAAACATATACTGGCGAAATCGCCAGATTCTGGCTTTGCCTTTGCTCAATTTACTCAACGCTTTTACATGAATTTATCCGATATTAAAAGAGGGAACCTTGACAGTAAAGGCTCAAGGATTTTCAGACACCATCACTACCTGAACTCTAAAAGTCTTAATGAAAATTCGGTAAAGGATTATAAAAAAAGTTTATTGAAAGCTTTGGTTGACCCAGAGATACGTATAGAGTCTATAGCTGATTCGGATACTGAACTCGCGAGCCGGTTTTCAATGGCCATTCGTCTCGCCAAGCTTTTATCATTGTTTACATTCTTGATGGCAGCACTTGGTGCACTTCAGTTTTTCTTTAATCACCTCGATAGAGAAAGAATCAATCGGGTTTTATTCCAAAGCCTTGGCATGAATGAAAAGAAAATTGTGGGTCTATACTTCTGGCAAGGGTTTGTGCTGACGGTTTTTTCAGTATTGGTTTCCGTGGTCTTTGCCAAATTTTGGTCCTGGCAGTTATCAAAAATACTCAGCGAGCAGTTTGACATTACGATTCAAGGGAATATCCGTTTTGACGCACTACTCTTAATGTGTGTAGCTTCAGTGGGAACATATGTCCTGTTGATGTTAGGTCCATTATTTCAATTGAAATTTGAGACTGCTCAATCCACCTTGCAGAATAAATTGTTATCCTGGAAGCTGACTAGTGTTATTTTTTTAGCCCAAATGGTCTTTGGTTATGGCTTATCATGGTGGGTGACACGCTCCTGGATATTGTCATTTATATTCCTTGTCGTTCTTGTCGTTGGATTTGTGGGGATGAGTCTACTTGTTATTTCTTTAGACCGTCTATTACAGTGGTTCAAAAAGATGGGATTGAATTGGTCTGCATGGAATTCTCTGCGTTTACTCATTATTCATAGACCAGGCAAAAGTATTTTAGTGTACTGCCTGATTGGTTTAGTGACTTTAGTACTCTATCTCATGCCAGGTTTGAACTCAATGCTTAAGCAACAGTTATTACCTGAAGACAAGCAGTCTCTTCCCAAATGGTTTATGATTGATATTCAAGACCATCATTTGGATTCAATGGCAGGTTTTTTGAAGACTCAAGATTATGAAGAATCTCAATTCTCCCCGATGATTCGTGCTCGTTTATTAAAAGTCAACGGTGAAAACTTTGTGCGTCAAGCTAAAGGCGAGACACTTGAAGACGAACAAGAACGCCGAATGAGAAATAGGGGATATAACCTGAGTTATAAAACTTCTCTTGATTCAAGTGAAACACTCATCGAGGGGCTGTTTTGGAATAAAGCGTGGAATGGTGAAGGTGTGCCTGAAGTGAGTGTTGAATCACGATTTATGAAACGACTTGGTTTTGAAATGGGGGATACATTGCTGTTTGAAGTGGAGGGATTTCCTGTTGCTGGAAAAATAACATCTGTTCGGAAAATCAGATGGAGTAGTTTTAAACCCAATTTCTTTGTTCAGTTCCAGCCTGGAGTGTTAGAAATGGCTCCCAAGACATATATACTCAGCCTTCCTCTGTTGCCTAAGCAAAATACAATTCAATTTCAGAGGGATTTTTTCAATGCATTCCCGACCATTAGTTTAATTGATTTAGAAGATGTAGTACAAATCACCATCATGCAGTTGAAGAAAATTTCAATTATACTGACTGGTATTACATTCTTTGCTCTGTTATGTGGCATGGTCCTTCTACTAGAAGTCGCTCATGAACTAGCCAAATCTGCCAAGAAAGAAATGCATATTCGTTTGAGTCTAGGGCAAAGTGCACCTAAAATTTTAAAGGCCTGGCTTATCCCTATTTATGCCTGGATAATTAGTGCCTGGACTGTCGGGTATCTATTGCATATCATATTTGTCACACTGATTGGACGACAAATATTTGGTGATCTACCTTGGACTCCAGAACTGAAAGAAATTCTGTGGAGCTTACCGATCGCCTTTGGGTTTTTAAGTGCAATATTCTTCTTTTTTTACAGAGCGTTATACAAAGAAAAGACACTCGAAATTTTAAGAACTAAGAACTAAGAACTAAGAACTAAGAACGAAGCTTAGTTCTTTTCTTTCATACGAATTTGGACTGACGATATTCTTGGTCTATTTTGACTATCAAATTGAACTTGCATGAAATACTGTTCTTTGTTGTATCTAGATAATCTGGGCCTATAGGTATGAGACTTAGTTTCTTTTAACTGGTCCATATATCCACTAGGAACATGATAGGTGTCGGTATATAATTCGCTTAATCTTCCAGCTATTTTTGTCTCACCATCTTGATTTCTAAAGTTCAGCTTTACTTTACCCTTGGCTAGAAATTCATTCTTAGAAAGTTGAGGCAGATTGGTTTCATTCAATGAAAAGGCATCTTTCACCATGAGTCTTGAGTCCTCATGACTGAGTCTATGGAATTGTTGCCATCTGCTTTTGATTTTTTGTTTTAATGATTTAGAAATATGATTGGTATCAACTTTTTCCAATTGCTCTTTGAATTGTTCAATGGTGATATTGTCATAATCAATCCATTCTGAGGTAGCTGTTGAATCAATAAATGCAGCTAATTTTTCTTTGGATTTCAACACCTTATCTTCAAACAAAGGGCCATCAACTTCAAATAAAAACCACACATCTTGTTCGGTTGGGTAAGTATCAGTGTAAAATTTTCGACTTGTTAAATCAAATACATTGGGAAGGAAGCCCAGTTGAATTAATTTCTCCTCAGAAAGTATAGGTGAATCATTGTATAAATAATCTGACTGCCACTTAAGACGCACTGACATTCCAGAGTTATCACTTCGATAGGAATAATTAGGTCGTAATTCTCTAAAGCTCAAAATCACTTGGTGATCAGTTGAGCTTCTACTCATTTCAATACTTGTAATTATCCATAGATTGGTGAGGACTATAATGATCAATGAAACGACAAGGAGTTTGTTGTTAAGAATGAAAGTTTTCATTTTATAGCCTTCTTTTCATTGCGAAGTCTTTTGAATATGGTGAGAATAAGGATTGAAAGAAGGGACAGTATGAGGAAGAATAAAGCCTTGGGCATGATGTCCCAGCACCAGTCAAAAAATTTCGTGTAAAAGAAAATGATGAAGAAGGTGATAGCTGTATTGATCACTTCACTCCAAGACTTTTTAATCCCCAAAAAGGCTAAAGCTCCACTCCCCAAAAATGTAAGGACTTGATAAAAGACTTCAATTGTATGGTGGTCCCAAGACAGATAACTTCCTCTACCCCAATGCGAAAGTATCAACAAAGGAATAAATAAGTAGAGAAGTCCCCAGATACGGAAATGTTTAGCAAAATCGTGATTGTTAATATGAGGGATAAACGAAAGACAAAATATAGCCACGGCTGTGGGTATGAAATTTTCAGGATGCTCTGAAAAATTAAGCCAATAAAAGCCACACCAAGTACCTACTTGGGCAGAGAGAAAACCACCTATTGATAGGATTCCCGCGATCAACAATAAGTATGTTTTAAAATGAAATGCCAAAAGAAATGCAAATATCCCCCAAACAAGAAAGGCATTAGGGGTTGGTTCTAAATTATAAATAACACCGAGAACATTCAGATTGAGTACGAAACAACCCATACTCAACAAGGCTAATATGTGCGTAAAGTATCCTGATGATTCTCTGTGATGAAGAAATTGAGCTCCTGTAAGGGCGATAATCGGCGCAATTGTGACGATAATGATTTGACTAGTCTGAGTAAAATTACCCCAAATTTGGTAAAAAAAGAGATAAATACTGGCGGTGAGGGTTAACGCTCCAAAGAGCGAAGCAATTTTCATTGCCTTGGATAGCTTCTTCTCTGTGAGGTTGATGTCAGAGTCCCAATGTTTCTTCAGGCTCTCTTTAATACTTTGGTGGTGAGCTGATATGAGATCTTGCTCACCTGAGTCAATTTGAATCCCTAGCTCGTTATTTAGGGTTTTGAGTTCGTTTTCAAATGCTAGAATTTGATCTAAACGTTTTTGCGCACCCAATTTTGATGGGTATTGTGGTGGATTCTGTGCGTGAATATCGGCTTGAGTCAAAATGATCCCCTGCGGTGAATTATAGCGATGGAGACTAGTTAAGGTCTCTGCCTTTTATCAATGCAAGTATTATACCAATTTCTATGCACACTAAGATCTAATTTAAGAGAAAATCTTTTGAACTCTTTTGATGGCCTTGACAAGTCGATGTATGTCATCTTCATTGTTATAGAAGGCGAAGCTTGCACGGGTGGTTGCTGCTACATTAAAACGTTCCATAACAGGTTGGGCGCAGTGGTGCCCTGACCTTACGGCAATGGCTTCTTCGTCTAAGATCATAGCGGTATCATGAGCATGGATCCCATCCAACACAAACGAAATAACAGATGTCTGATGCGTGGCTTCACCGATAAAGCGAAGGCCTTCAATTTTCTGAAGTTCAGATTTGGCAAATAGATGTATGTAAGTTTCATAGGCGGCAATCTCTTCAATACCGATGTCATTCAAATACTCTAAGGCGACTCCAAGTCCGATGACTTCGGCAATAGCAGGTGTTCCGGCTTCGAATTTAGCTGGAGGTGGAGCATATGTTGTACCTGAGAAAGAAACTTGCTCAATCATATCACCACCACCACGCCACGGTGGCATGATTTCAAGTAATTTATAACGTCCATAAAGAACACCAACACCTGTAGGTGCAAAAACTTTGTGACCTGAGAATACAAAAAAATCACAGCCAATTTTTTGAACATCAATCTTTTGATGAGCGATACTTTGAGCACCATCAACTAGTGTTATTGCATTAAACTTCTTTGCTTCACGGACGATGTATTCAACATCATTCAGGGTGCCAATTGAGTTGGCAATATGAACGACGCCGACAAATTTGGTTTTTTCATTAAGCAGTTTAACATACTCATCTAATAAAAGGTTGCCCTTGTCATCACATGGAATAACTTTAATGAGAGCCTTTTTTTCTTCGGCTAACATTTGCCATGGAACAATATTTGCGTGATGCTCGATTTGTGATAAAATTATTTCATCACCTTCTTGGATGTTCTTTCGGCCCCATGTTTGCGCGACCAAATTAATACTATCAGTTGTGCCGGCTGTGAAGATGACTTCTTCTTCACGACTCGCTCCAATAAATTCTTTGACTACGCGGCGAGTTTTCTCAAATTTTTGAGTGGTGATTTCAGAGAGCTGATAAACACCACGTTTAACCGAACTATATTCTTTTGACAAAAAATCAATCTGTGAATCAATGACTACCTGAGGCTTTTGAGTTGTCGCAGTTGAATCAAGGTAAACAAGAGTTTTATCACCAATTGTTTTGCTTAACACTGGGAAATCTTTTCTATAAAGTTCAGATAGGTTTTTCATAATCATCTCAAAGTTTAGTTTTCACAAAGTTCATTGTTTAGTTTTGAATGTTCAAATGTGAATTGATAGTTGAATAATTTAAGCTAGTTCCTTGGCAATCAGACGACTGAGCAGTTTGTCATCAACGGCTTTTTTGAGAATTGGCAGGTGTATTTCATCTAAAATATCTTCAACAAAACCACGTGTTAATATTTCACGTGCGCGGTCTTTAGCGATACCACGAGACATGAGGTAGAAAAGATATGAATCTTCTAATTCACCACAGGTATTACCATGTGCACATTTAACATCATCAGCATAAATTTTGAGGTTCGGCTTACCGTAAGCTTTAGAATTTTCAGATAGCATTAAGGTTTTTACTAGTTGATCAGATGTGACTTTTTGAGCATCACGACAGACAACTACTGTGCCATCTAAAGAACCCTGAGATCCATCTAGAAGTACTTGACTAAAACGTTGAGTACTGACAGTGTGTGCAGCTTGATGTTCTAGTTGAAGGTGAGTGTGTGATTGTAATTTGTTATCCAAAACCGCAACACCAAAGAAATTTGACTCAGCACCCGGTTCTTGCAATAAATTAATAATTGAGTGTCGTGCAATTCGTGCACCCATCGTAGCCTGAATTTGTCGGTAGACTGAATTTGCAGCTTGGATGGACTCAATATGAGTTAATGCGCTTGAAACTTCGTCGGATGTTTGGACACGGCACAGTTCTAGTTTGGAGTTTTCTTCTAATTTTACGTGTACAGATAAATGATGAAACTCACTTTGAAAAACTTCTTCAACAAGAGCTATTTTAAACTCTACACTTGGAGCGAGATGGATAATTATCTTTGAAAATTGACCTTGACTAGCAATCTGTCTCAAATTAAGCTGAAGGCCTCGTTTGGCTAAATCTTCATCAAACTTATGTACTTTAATGACTAAAATGTTTTCAAACAAAGCATCATTCAGGTAAGCAAGTGTGTCTTTAGTTGATTCAACTAAATCTTCCGGGCCAATAATTTGGTTAAGAAGGGTTGAATCATTCAGCTCTGAAGCAGAGAATGTTTCAAGACTAAACGCTGAAGGAAGATCTTGTAAAATATTGAGCTCAACTCCATCATAGTTGGCTAGAAAACGAGGAGAATTTTTCTCTTGAAAAAGAGCTGACTTAAAACCTTCAAGATCTGTATTAGAGGCTTGAGTTAAGTTCCAATCTTCTAATTGCAAATGTTGTCTGCGACAGTATTGAAATGCTTCGTTTTTGGGAGTGGGAAGACCTTGCTTAGAAAATAAATTCCAGGCATGGGTTTTTAACGTTTGTAAATGAGGATGGCTTTTATTTAGGATAGATTGATACCTAGCAGTCAGTGCACTGTCTGTAGTAAACTCTACACTCATGATACCAACCAATCATATCCTTGTTCTTCTAATTCTAGTGCAAGCTCAGGTCCACCTGATTTGATGATTTTGCCATCATTGAGTACGTGAACAAAGTCAGGCTTGACATAATCGAGTAGGCGTTGATAATGCGTGATTAAAATGATTGAACGCTCAGTGTCTCTGACAGCGTTAATTCCACCAGCAACGATACGAAGTGCATCAATATCAAGACCAGAATCTGTTTCGTCAAGAACGGCTAGAGTAGGTTCAAGCATTGCTAGTTGCAAAATTTCATTACGTTTTTTTTCGCCACCAGAAAACCCACTATTAAGAGCACGCTCGCGATAACGGCCATCCATGTTCAAAAGTTTCATGTTTTCATTTAGTTTTTCTTTAAAAGCTTCATCGGTCCATTGATCTTGACCGTGGTATGCAGCTTTGGCATTAAGAGCCATTTTAAGAAAGTCAACATTGTTAACACCAGGGATTTCTACCGGATATTGAAAACCCATGAAGATCCCCATATTGGCTCGTTCAGAAGCATCTTGACCTTCAAGGTCAACGCCATTGAAAATAGTTTTACCAGCAGAAACTTCATAATCAGCGTGACCAGCAAGCACTTTAGAAAGTGTTGATTTGCCAGAACCATTAGGACCCATAATAGCGTGAATTTCGCCTTTATTAATTTTGAGATCAACCCCTTTGAGGATCTGGGTGCCATCTTCAAGTTGACACTGTAAGTTTGAAATATCTAACATCTTTTTTCCTTAATCAAAGGTCGATTACCCGACTGAATTCTCTAGTTTTAAAGTTAATAGTTGCTGAGCTTCAGCAGCGAACTCACCAGGGAGCTCTTTAAATACATCTTTACAAAACCCTGAAATGACAGATGAGATGGCATCTTCTCGTGAAATTCCTCGTTGTTCAAAGTAGAACAATTGGTCTTCAGAAATTTTGGAAGTCGATGCTTCATGTTCTGTTTTGGCTGTAGGGTTATCTACAGTAATATATGGAAAAGTATGTGCGCTACTTTGATCGCCTACAAGCATAGAATCACACTGTGTGTAGTTACGTGCCTTATCAGCACCTGCACGGATATGCACACCACCACGATAACAATTAGACGATTTGTCTGCACTGATACCTTTGGAAATGATCGTAGACTTGGTGTTTTTTCCAATATGTGTCATGCGAGTACCTGTATCGGCCTGCATGAGTCCGTTGGTAAGGGCCACAGAAAAGAATTCACCGATTGAGTAATCACCTTTAAGGATACATGATGGGTATTTCCAAGTAATGGCAGAGCCTGTTTCTACTTGAGTCCAAGAAATTTTGGAATGTACGCCTTCACAAAGTCCACGTTTGGTCACAAAGTTATAAACCCCGCCAATACCTGTTTCTTTGTCTCCAGCATACCAATTTTGAACTGTGGAGTATTTTATTTCAGCGCGATCCAAGGTCACTAATTCAACCACAGCAGCGTGTAATTGGTTTGAGCTAAATGCTGGGGCTGTGCAACCTTCAAGGTAGGACACGTAAGAGTCTTCAGCAGCAATGATTAGTGTACGCTCAAACTGACCTGCTTCTTCATTGTTAATTCGGAAGTAGGTGGATAATTCCATTGGGCAATGAACGCCTTCAGGAATATACACAAAGGAACCATCTGTAAAAACAGCTGAATTAAGAGCAGCATAATAGTTATCACCAATAGGGACTACTGAGCCTAAATATTGCTCAATCAATTCAGGATATTCAGCAACAGCTTCAGAGATAGAACAGAAGATAACTCCGTATTCCATCAACTTTTTCTTATGTGAAGTAAAAACTGACTTGGAATCAAAAATAGCATCGACTGCAACATTAGCAAGTCTTTTTTGCTCATCTAAAGGGATGCCTAGTTTTTCAAAAGTTGCTAGAAGCTCTGGGTCCACATCATCAATTGAATCATGTGTTTCCATCTGTTTGGGAGCAGAGTAATAAACGATATCTTGAAAGTCGATTTCAGGAATTTCTAAATGAGGCCACTGTGGTGGAGTCATTGTTTTCCATTTTTTGAAAGCTTTGAGGCGAAAATCAAGTAGAAACTGAGGTTCATTTTTCATCTTGGATGATTTAATGATTACTTCCTCAGTGATACCTTTGTCAAAGCTTTCAGTTTCAATTTCAGTAACAAATCCGTATTTGTATTCTTCTAATTGTGAAGGATCTTGAGCCATGAATATTCCTTAAAATGTAAGACCGCGAGGGTCTACTTTCAATTTTGGGTGAACGTGTTTCCTCAGAGTGTCTTCAATAAAAAACAATGTGCCGCCAACTGCAGATCCACATGAGCCACAGGCACCTTGGTACTCTGCAACAACTTTAACGTTATCAACTACGTCTAAAACTTCGATATCACCACCATCCATCTGAAGTCCTTGTCTCACATGAGCGTCTAGAACTTCATTGATTTTGATAATTTTTTCTTCTTTGGATTTACCAGCCCATTCTGCATCATTCTCTGATTTAATCTCAAATGCAGTATTGTTTTGCTTCTCTTTTTGCTGTTTGATCATGCGAGTGGCCATCGCTTGTGATTTGCGATCGTCGTAATGAGTCTTAAAATAAGAGTATAGAGGCAAGATCGTACTGAGCTCAGGACCATCAACCTTTAATTCTTCAGTCTCAGGGTCGTCGCGAAGCTCTGCTTCTAATGCTTCGGGGTCCCATTTAGCTACCGCCTCAAAAAGGATTTGATCCTCAAAGTTTCTACAGACGACTTCTGCAATGGCGGTATAAATTGGTCCACCATAGGTGAAGAATTTAGATTCTAAGACTCGGTTGGTCTCAGGATCAATTAAAAAGTAAACTTTGAGAGACTTTTCCTTAGCCTCAAGCAGGATTAAACCTCTTTCATCTGCTTCTACCTGAAAAATAGCTCCGCGATGAACTGGGGCTTTACTTAACGCAATAATTTTGTCTGAACTCACTTGAAACCTCCTATTCATTAAAAATAGTTAATAGTCTAGTGAATGGGTAGACAATAGGTTTTTGTCCCAATAGAATTGAATGATATATATGGAACTGAACGAAATACTTGTAGATTTTAACGTTTATTGAGGTTCACATTAAGGTTCTGAGTCATTTGCTTGCATTTCATCCATAAATACCTTGAGTTTTTTACGGCCTTCTCTTCTCATACTAGCATGTTTGAAACGACGTATTTCATCTGCAGATTGAGGCAATGCTTGAATAGATTTGGATTTCTTACCATTTTCATCAAAAGTGACGAAAGTCAAGTAGGCGGAGCACACATGTTCTTCGCCTTTGGCCCAACTTCCGTGTCTCATCGTGACTTTGACCCCCACCTCAAGGCTGGTGTTGAATACCCGATTAACACAAGCTCTAAGAGTAATTAGACTGCCTTGAGGGACTGGTTTTTTAAAAATAAGATGATCTATCGAAATCGTCACACAGGACATGTCAGAATGTTTAAAAGCAGAAATCGCTGCTATCTTGTCCACCAGTGCAACAAGTCGACCACCAAATAAGGTGTTGTTGATGTTGAGGTCACCAGGCTGAACAATTTCATTATTTTCAACACGAGAGTCAATTGCAGGTTTGCCTTGAGTTGGTAATTTATGTGATAACATGAAGCTTCTAATAGCCTTTCTTCATAAAAGTATTTCAAATGTAGAGTTATCCAAGAAAATTTGAAATCCCTATTAAAAAGATGATACAATCATTATTAAGAAATACCTAGAGATTTGTATGCAAAACGTCTTGATTACTGATGACTGACTTTTATAGTGGATTACGATTAAAACATTATTAAAAAGGTTTGATGTTCAAATTGATGAAGAACTTGATGGTAAGGATTATTGGGCTAAGATGTCAAAAAAGGTTACTCAATTTATTTTCTTGATCTTTTATTGCTAGAAGTTAAGGTACTTGAGGTTTGAAAATAAACCAATTGATGTTTTAGAAATAGGTGAAACCTTTGCATTAGAAGGAATGGACGAATTAAAATCTGAAACACTTACCGAATTAGGTAACATACTTATTATTAGTGTTTGGGGTTCAATGGCTAATCTTTTAAATAGGGTCAGTACCTTAAGTACTTGGAGATATTATTAAAATGGAGCGTTCACGTGCCAGAACATTCGTTTTTCTTCAATGGGATGTATAATACTTAAATACATCGCATGCAATTGAAGGTCATCTACTTTTTTGCCATCACCATAGAGGCAGTCACCGATGATAGGATATCCCAAGCCTAGCGGGTGTAATGAGTGAAGTCTGAGTTGATGAGTTCTACCTGTGAGTGGAGTAAATTCAATTCTTGTTGTTTCATGTTCAATTCCAAGGTTACGCCAATGTGTCAATCCAAGTTTCCCATTTATTGGGTCATAGACTTGATAGGGACGATTCTCTGGGTCAAGCCTGAAAGCGAGTTCAATAATACCTGACTCTTCTTTAACAATCCCTTGAACTATAGCAATGTATCTCTTTTCAATTTGTTTTTCTTGAAATTGTCTAGAAAGATTTTTATGAGCAGCCTTATGTTTGGCCATCACCATGAGTCCTGAAGTCTCCCAATCAAGTCGATGTACGGCAGGTTGTTCCATGATTTCAGGGCGTAAAGCTTTTAACCTACTAACGACACAATCTTGATTATCTAAATCACGGCCGGGGACTGAGAGTAGGCCAGAGGGTTTAACTACTACTACAATATCGTCATCCTCAAAAATAATTTCTAGTCCAGGTGGGATGAAAACTCGATCTCCAATATTCATGATGTTTCCTCTGGATAGAAAGCTTGTAACTCTTTTGAGTTGATGTTCTGAGCTTTACTTAATCCGCAAATCATAGTTCCTAAAATAGGAATACATTTACTCGGGCAACTTGAATAAAAAACTTCGGATAAGCGTTTACCATCCTTCCCTGGGTTTCCATAATAGAATTCACTTAAGGATAATGGCTGAAGACCTAACTTTAAAGCATGAGAAATTAATTTGGGGGCACAACAATCACCTGTACTCATTGGGATTTTTTTTTTCAAATAGAAAAGTCTGCGAATGTTTTGAATACCATATTTTGCTGTTTGAATCTGATAAAGGTCTAGATAGTCTTCCATCAATGCTTGAGATACTTTTTTCCTCTTATTCATAAGGTCTATGCATAGGGGTGTGTTCAAAGTTAGAAGAGCAATTTGGTCTGATAGAGGGTGAATTAAGGTATTCCCATAAAGTCCTAATACATCATATGCCTTTTCATTAAAAACAGGCGGGACCCAATTAGCGCAGTTCCATCTTTTGCCATAGCCATATGAGAAGGCTTTGAGGACGATTATCTCTTGGTCTTGGTTTTCACACACTAAAACGCC
>CAWVXU010000059.1:0-17212 GCA_963934255.1 uncultured Fibrobacterales bacterium | reverse complement strand
GCATTAAGCAAACCAGATGTGCGCTTTGTGACCGCTCAAGAATTGATAGCTTGGATTGAACAACCAGTTGGCCTAGATGGAGAAGGTATAGAAAACCGAATCGGTATCAATGCATTAAAAAGCACTGCTTTTCAAATGACAATCCAAGATCAAACATTGTACATGAGCTACAAAACACAAAAACAACAAACTCTCGCAATATACAATAGCCAAGGGCATTTAATACATGAAATTCAAGTTCCCGCTCAAAGCCAATTCGTCAATTTGCCCCCTATCTCAAACATGGGAATATATTACATAAAATTTAACCAACAAAGCATAAACCATTTTGTGATGTAATATTTAACGAATTCTCCAACGACTAGTTTCTGACTTTTCAAATAGCCCTATTTGAGTGACAATTTCTAGTCGACTTACTTCGGACCCAAATTCAACCCTTAACCGATTTAAAGCGGGCAGTAAAATATGAACACCACCATAATAAGCTTGGGCTATCTCATTACCTTGGCTTTTTTGGGACCATAGGTTAATTATTTCATAACCAAGCACCGGCTGCAAACCCCAATAAAATGATTGGTCAATATAGGGAATCATCTTACTTGTCTTCGGAACCAATTCATAACGATATTCTAAATTTAACAATAGTTCTGATTCACCACTGTGATTTGGCCCGGGTAACCACGCCCTAAAGCTATTAGCACCACCGGTCTCAAAAGTTTCATAAAATGGGACTTTTCCATTTCTCCATCTGAGTAAATTGACACTAAGAAATATATGCTTATTAAAAGATTGATAGGCCTGAAAATCCCACAGTGTTTCAGAAAAATCAGACTCATTACCTTGAAGGAATTTACCACCTAATTTGGTAAAACTCACTTCGTTGTAAAAACCTCCACGAGGATTGGTTAAATTATCTCGACTATCCCAAGCAAGCCCAGCTCCCATACCCAAGGATTTAGAAGTACCCTCACTACGAGCAAATCGTGGGTCTGCATTTCTTCCCACAAGATAGGCGTTGCCTAACATCACTACTTGGAGTTCAGACCAAATGGGGTATTTTCCAGAAAATTGAATATCATGTGAATTTTCTTCAAAGTCTTTATTTAAGTTCATGGTGTTGAGTTTGAGCCAACCAAAAGAATACTCAAACGGTATGTCTCCGACATATGGCGATTGAACAGCGATAAGAAACTCATCTGTTGTATTGAGTTTCGGATAGACGTCGGTGCGATAAAATGCTTGGACAAAAATATCGCGTCCCAATAAATTTACTGCAGCAATACCAGGGCCAATCATCCAACCCACTTGATCAGACTTTTTTAATGTAGGGATGGGGAGCCAAGGTTTGAGTTCTTTAAATTGATATTCTAAGGTAACTTGATTTGATTTAATATTTAATGTCTTTATATGAAGTGTCACTTCACCAAAGATGCCAAGTGACTCTAATCTGTTTTTTTCTGAAGTCCAAGTATCACATTGAAAAACACTACTCGGGTCTAACTCCCTTTGAATAACATCAGGATGAGTCGCATGATTTCCAGTCAAGATTCTGGCATCAATAATCGACCCATTGTACTCACAATACTCTTGAGCATAACCAAAATTCAACAAAAGACAAAGGGAGGCCACGCTGCCTTTAATTAATGAATTAAAGGCTTTCATGGATTGGAAATACTGGATTTGTAGATAATCTATGTTCTTCATCACATGAATTTACCAAAAACTGTTTTCAAATGAAAGCCTGAGAGCATATTCCCGAAACTTCGTGGATTTTTAGCTACAATTTGTCTAGTTTGAAATACAGGAGGCTCACTCATGTCTATTGCACCTAAACTTTTTAGGATTTTTGTTCCTATCGCTCTTATGGCTTCGGTGGCCTATACTGCTGTAACCGCCCCAGATGGTGATGAACGATCTCTCACCTCTACTGATTACCTTTTCCACTCTACTTCGGGTGATGGATTTACAGAAAACTGGTCTTATCAGTTCGTATTTACCAATGGTATGAAAGCCTGGGTCAATTTCAGTCGCGCAAATATTCCAACCAAAGGTCTTAAAACAGGTGTAGATCTGACTTTGCATAATTTTCATGGTAAGAAAAAGGCCGTCGCTCGGGAATACCCCAAAGAACGATTCAAACAAGATGCTGCCAATCAAACTCTTTCAATCAAATCAGGCAAGTCACTTTTCCATATGAAAGGACTTCCTAAAAAAGGCCATGAAGTATTGTTTTCAACCGACAAAGGTAAGGGCTATTTTTTGGATATGAAATTTATCAATGCAATTCCAGGTAAAGTACCAGGAAATGGTACTTGGAAGTTAAATGGAAAAGAAAAAGCAACCTACCAGCAATTTATCCACATCCCTTATGGACAAGTAGAAGGCCGTATCGCATATGGCGAAGACACTATTAGTGTCAAAGGTTATGCTTATATGGATCATATCGTTTCTACTAAAATGAGCACTGAAACCACAAATGATGCGGCTATATTTTCATCCCCTTCAGCAAGTATTGCTGGCCGCCTAGGGACTGCTACTAAGGATTTCGGACGTGGTCATTTTGGCTATGCAATAGAATTTAAAGACGGTGAGTCCCATGTACTGCGCCCCGCTAAAGTCAGCATCCAAAAGAAAACACTCACCACTGAGTGGGATAATTTAGAAACTTATATCTTCACTTCTTCATCTCACAAGCTGTGCTACTCTCCTCTAGACAATATTGATGGTAATTTCGCTAGATGGGCTGCCAAGAAAATCTTAGGTGGTAAGGTGGTTCTCTGCGGAGGTCAAGCGACTTCTGAAAAAGGACCTATTGACTACTTGAGATTTGTAGTAAAAGATTAAACACATGATCAAAGTTTTTTCAAAATTTAGACCTTGTATTGACCTTCATAATGGAGAGGTAAAACAAATTGTTGGAGGAACTCTCTCTGATAATCAGGGCGAGCTTAAAACTAATTTTACTTCAGAGAAACCTAGTTCTTGGTACGCAAAACTTTATGCTAAAAATCAAGCCAGTGGTGGCCATATCATCAAACTAGGCCCGGGAAATGACGTTGCCGCTCAAAATGCACTTGAGGCTTGGCCGGGTCATTTACAAATAGGTGGAGGTATTAATCCTTCCAACGCACAAAAATGGCTTGATTTTGGAGCGTCTCACTTGATAGTGACTTCATTTTTATTTGAAAAAAATCAATTCTCATGGTCTAGATTAGAAGAAATGGTCGCCATCACAGGTAAAGACCGACTCGTCATAGATCTAAGTTGTCGACGTGTTGAAGAAGGCTGGGCTGTAGCCACCAATCGCTGGCAAACAGTCACTTCAACTTTAATCACAGCAGATTTAATCTCCAAGCTCGAGGTCTATTGTGCTGAATTCTTAATTCACGCAGCCGATGTTGAGGGACTTCAACAAGGTATTGACGAAGACTTAATTAAGTTTTTATCAAACTGTGTTAGCATCCCAACAACCTATGCCGGTGGCGCTAGAAATATTGACGACCTTCGACTGATCAATGAACTATCATCAGGTAAACTTGATTTAACTATAGGCTCTGCTTTGGATGTTTTTGGGGGAGAAGGCTGTACATTTTCAGAATGTATTGATTGGAATCAAGGCCATCTAGCTTAACATATACACCTTATCTCTACTTTATGTTCTTTTATCAGGGTTCAGCGCTTTAGTTTAAACCAAAAAACACCCCTTTTCTTAAATTTAGTGGTGAATTAGGAGAACTCAATTTGAATTTTACTCACCTCACCAAACTTTTATCTCGAAGCTTATCTTTAAGTCTAGGGCTTAGTCTTTTGAGTATGACTCAATTGAGTGCCCTAGACCTTTCAGATTTATATAAATCCGGTATAGAAAATAGTCACCAATCCAAATCTGCTAAGTATACTGCAAAAAAAAATTCAGCTATCGCTGATCAAGTTGTCGGATTGACGTTACCACAAGTCAGTTTTAATTCTCAAATACAACACGCCTGGGCTTCAACTAAATCTTCCACAGAATCTCCTCAAATGGCGGCTTTTCCAAAACCTTCCTTACGTCAAAGGTCTATGGATTATAGTTGGGGCCTGCATATGGAACAAACTCTAAATGTATTTAGGCTTGGAGTAGTCGTAGATGGTGCCAAATTACAGATTCAAGCGTTCAAGCTTCAGTCAGAACTAAGTCAAGAGCAAATCAAGATTGCTATCGCACAAGCCTACACAGATGTTTACGCAGCCAAAGATCAATTAGACCTCAATCAAAAGATTAGCGAATCCAATACCACCCTAGTTAATTCAGCAGTAATTAACCACAACACAGGTGCCCTATCTCAAGCTAGCTTCAATCAAATCAAAGCCAATGCCTTAGTTGCTCAAGCAGAACTTAAGTCAGCTCAAAATAATTTAGCCACCTCACTTGAAACGCTCAATCTTTTGACTGCACAGGACCTTCAAGTTGATGATTTAAGTAATCCAATAGATGAAATAAGCAAACTTGAAAGACAATCAATTAACAAACAACAAAACCTACAAATCAAAACTCAAGACAAGTTTATTCAATATAACGAAACAATGGTTTCTTATAACCAAAGCCAACACATGCCCAATCTTAGATTAATCGCAGGTATTCAGAATGGTTTCAACTATTACGACGCCAACCCTGATGACCGTTTTAAAGCTCCAAGTGAATATTTTGATCGTGAACGTTTCAATTATTACCTCGGCGTAAAAATGAGTGTCCCAGTTTATATGGGAGGATCTGTAACTGCCAAAGCTAATGAGACAAGACTTGAAAGTAAGATTCAAAAGGAGAACTTGAATCAAGCCAAAAGAGAATTAGAAATTCAAACTAAGCTATTAGCTAGTCAACTTATCACATTAAAATTAAAAACTGAAGCCAGCCTTTTATCTCTAGCCGCCACAAAGACTCTATACAAGCAAGCTCTAGCTGATCAACAACGTGGCGAAATCACATACAGCGATCTATTAGACCAAGAGAGACAACTTAAAGAAATTTCTTTTAAACTCACTATGAGCCGCAGTGAATACTTACTGAGCCTGATTAATTTTCAATTTTTAAATGGACAATCTTTAGGAGATGGCCAATGATTCAATCTACTTCAAAATTAAATTCTATTCTCAGTATGAGTTTTGCCTTGATTTTCGTACTTTTTTTTGTCGCCTGTGGTAAAGATACAGTCAATGAAACAAAAATATTACCTAAAGAAGTAAAACAAGTTGTGCCCGTTGAAGTTCAAATCCTTTCCAAAGGTCCTTTCCAAACCTCTCAAATTTTCTTTGCCGAAGCTCACCCCATAGATATTGGACAGCTGATTTCAAGTTCGGGTGGTCAAGTAAACATTGCATTAGCTGAAAATGGTGAGAGGGTTAAGAAGGGCCAAAAGCTTTGTGACATTGATGCCGCGATTCACAAAACAGCCTTGGAACTTTCTATCGCTCAACAAGGCTTAGCCGAAAATGAATACTCACGCCAAGAACAACATCTTGCAAGCACCACTGGTTCAAAGGTTATGCTTAACCAAGCTAAGGTTAAATTATTACAATCCAAACAAGCTCAACTCATGGCACAAAAAACCTATAATGAAGCCATTTGCGCTTCTCCTATTTCAGGACGTATTGGGGCCAAATATATTCAGAGTAATCAAACAATCAGTCCCGGCTCCAATACTTATACCGTAGTTAATTCCAATTCAATCAAACTACACTTTGGTGTTTCCGAAAATCTTATCAGAGAATACTCTAAAGGAAGTCAAGTATTGGTGACCCTAAATAACGGCCATCAAGTCAAAGCAAAAATAAACTACTTAGCGGCAATTATAGACCCTCAAACAAGAACATTCCAAGCTGATATAAGAATGACTAATCCAAAAAAACACCCGGTTCAAATCGGAGAGTCAATCAAGGTTCAAGTATTTGGTAAAAAACGTCTGTCACAATGGGTAATCCCAAATTCGTCTATTTTAAACTTCGCTAAGTCAAATGCCATAATGATCGCAGAAGACAACAAGTCAATTAAAAAAGAAATAATTATTTCATCATCTAATCAAACTCATTCTCAAATTACAGGTGATATTAAAGAAGGTGACCTTCTCATCATAACGAACCAACATCGTTTGGCCAATGGTTCACTTTTGAGAATTAAAGAATTCAATGAAACCACCACGATTCCTGGGGCGACAAGCAAATGAATTTTATTGTCAATCGCTGGCAGGCAGTTTTTGTCTTCTCATTCTTAATTGTGATTGTAGGTTTATCTTCCTACCTCCAACTTCCAAGGGAATCTGCCCCTGAAGTTAAACAGCCACGAATTTTCATCAACACAGTTTATATGGGGGTGTCAGCCTCAGATATGGAAGTCCTCGTTACCAAGCGTATCGAGGAAGAGATTGAAGGAACAGAGGGTGTTAAAACTATTAAGTCAACATCTAAACTTGGCTTAAGTGCTATTGATGTTGAATTTAATTCAGATGTAGAAGTAGAAACAGCCCTCCGCCGAATCCGTGAAAAAGTAGATGTTGCCAAAGCAAAACTGCCAGCTGATGCAGAAGAGCCCTTTGTCAAAGAACTCAACATGGCCGACATGCCCGTCTTCATTGCAGTACTCTCAAATTCTGATGGTCTTGAAATCATTGAAAAAACTGCAGATCGCTTAGAAGAGCTTTTTAAGCGAGTTCCAGGTGTCCTTGATGTGAAAATTGCTGGTAAACTTGAAAAAGAAGTCGCCATTACGGTAGACCCTGCTCGTATGCAATACTTTGGTTTGAGTTTTGAAGACATATCCAAAGCAATTGGAGATGAGCACAAAACAATCCCCGGAGGCGAGCTTAGAAATGAACGCACCAAATTTGTACTCAGTGTCACAGGAGAAATAAAGGACCCTAAATATTTTCAAGATATCCTAGTCTCCAACAAGAGCAAAAAGTTCCGTCTAGGTGACTTTGCCAAAGTCGCTTTTACTTATAAAGATCCAGAAACGGTTTCTCGACTTGATGGCACACCAGCTATCTCTTTAAGTGTCACTAAACGCTCTGGTGAAAATCTGTTACGTATGACAGATGACATCAAAAAAATTGTGGCAAAGGAACGATTACAGTTTCCTCACGGCACTGGAATTGTTTACTCTCATGATGAATCCCGTAATATCAAAAATATGGTTTCTGATTTGGAAAACAATATTCTCACAGGACTTGTACTTGTATGGGTAGTAACTTTCTTTTTTCTTGGTATCGTAAACGCACTTTTCGTAGGAATGGCCATTCCATTCTCCATGCTTATTTCCTTCTTTGTACTGCAGATATTTGGAATTACACTGAACATGGTGGTCCTTTTTTCTTTAGTTCTAGCTCTTGGGATGTTAGTTGACAACGGAATTGTGATTGTTGAAAACATTTATAGACATTCCTCACTTGGCAAAACCGTAGCTCAAGCTTCTATTGATGGAACCAAAGAAGTCGCCACGCCTATCATCGCTTCAACTATGACAACTATTCTTGCATTTTTTCCAATTATATTTATGCCGGGTATCATGGGTGAATTCATGGGCTATATACCTAAGACTGTCATTATCGTTTTAAGTGCATCTCTAATTGTAGGACTGACTTTAAACCCTGTATTTTGTAGCCGCTTTTTAAAACCAAGTAAAGTTGATGTCGCTCAAGGTGGCAAGGCATTTTCTAAGCTACAGGACTTCTATTTAAAGTTATTAGAATGGGCTCTCAATAATCCTTTCAAAACAATCCTTACGGGATTTCTTTCGGTCTTTAGTGCTTTTATCGTATATGGAGTTATCGGCAGTGAGCCAGTGTTCTTTCCATCATCTGACCCCCAAGCCGGTACTATTGAAATTGAAACTGCTCAAGGTAGTCCTGTGGGATTCACAGATTCCACTGTCATGGTGATTGAAGGTTTGCTACCCCGACTTAAAAACCTTATGTCTCTGGATAACTTCCAAACCACTATTGGACGAGGTGCCGGTGAAGGCGCTCAAGGTAATGAGTCACACAAAGCAACCATTCGACTTGGCTTTAAAACTTTTGGTGAAAAGGACTCACTAGATGCATGGGCTGCTCCCACTTTAGAAGAGACTAAAGAAATGCTCAAAAACTTTACAGGTGCCAAAATCAAAGTCACTGAAGTTCAAGGCGGGCCACCAACAGGTCACCCAGTATCTTTTGAGGTCATTGGTGAAGATTATGCAACAATTGGTGTTATAGCTACTCAAGTTCTCAACATCATTAAAGAATATCCAGAATTCAAATTAGTTGACTTTGATTATGAAGAAGGCAAGCCCGAAATCAGAGTTGAGATCGACCGTGACAAAGCAGCTAGACTCGGAGTCAGAACCGTTCAAGTTGCCAATACAATTCGACAAGCCATGCATGGTGGTATCATGGGTAAATATCGTGAAGGAAAAGATGAATACGATATTGTTACTCGTTATCAAAAAGAATACCGAGATGAGATCCCTGACTTACATACTCTAGAAATTGTACACGAAGGCAAGAGAGTTCCGCTAAGTTCTATAGCTTCAATTAAACAACAAGCTGGACCTGGTGTAATTAAGCGTAAAAACTTAACACGTTCCGTGGAAGTCTGGGCTGATTTTAAAGATGATGTAGAAACCAAATCTGATATCAAAAAAGCAATTGATGAACGAGTCAAAGCTATTGAAATTCCGACTGGATATTATCTTGGAAAAGGTGAAGGCGAACAAAGCCAAGATGAGGCCTCTGCATTCTTAGGTCAAGCTTTTGGGATTGCTATTTTTCTTATTGCTATTCTTCTCATCGTTCAGTTTAATTCGATTTCGCAACCACTGATTATACTTGCATCAGTTTTCCTATCACTCGGTGGAGTATTTTGGGGACTTGCTTTAACCGGTGGAACATTTGGAATTATCATGTCGGGTATTGGGATAATTTCACTCGCAGGTGTGGTGGTGAACAACGCCATTGTACTCATTGATTATACAAATTTATTAATTAGAGACGGGATGCCCTATGGTGAGGCGATTCGTCATGCAGGCCGAACTAGGCTTCGTCCCGTGCTACTCACAGCTATCACTACTGTACTAGGACTTCTCCCTATGGCAATAGGAGTCAGCTTTGATTTCTTTACTCTCTCTATTATATGGGCCTCAGAGTCTGCAGTCATGTGGGAGTCAATGGCTAAAGCCGTGATCTATGGATTAGTATTTGCTACTTTCTTGACTCTTATTGTTGTCCCAACGATGATGCAGCTTGACTTTGGATTGCAAGAGTGGTGGGCTAACCGCAAAAACAAGAATATAGAAAGTTAATACTTTGGCTAAAATACCCCCAGTAGATAGAGAGATAGCTGAGTTTCAATTCACTTCCAAAAATCTACTCAAACTTCAAGCCGCATTAGTACTTTGGTTTCAAAAAGAATCCAGGGTATTGCCTTGGCGAGAGCCTTATAAGTCAAGTAAATTATGGGAGCGCACAAGCTCTTATGATCGAGCTACTAATAAAAACTCCAAAGATGAACTTGAATCAGACTCAAACTCAAGCTTTGACCCTGCTTATAACTTTGGCTCCCTTCAAAAGACTCAGCTTATTCGAGACCCTTATGCTACATGGATTTCAGAAATCATGCTTCAGCAGACCCAAGTTGTTACAGTTATCAATTACTTCACGAGCTGGATGAATGCATTTCCTAGCATTGAGGTTTTGGCACAAGCGACTCAAGACGAAGTTCTTGAACTATGGACCGGCCTTGGGTATTATAGCCGTGCTCGAAATATCCACAAAACTGCCCAAATACTAATGACAAAATACAATGGAATCTTCCCTTGCGACCGTCCGGCACTACTTTCTCTGCCGGGAATAGGTGAGTACACTGCCGGAGCTATATTAAGTCTTTCAATGGGCCTTCATGAGGCTATACTCGACGGTAATTGTATACGAGTCCTCAGCCGACTCTATCGAATCCCGCTATTTCCGACAAAAAAGTCAGAAACAAACATTTATTGGCAAAAAGCTAAAGATTGGGCCCAACACCCAGAGCCTCAAATCGTGAATGAAGCTATCATGGAATTTGGCGCCAAAATATGTAAGCCAAGCAACCCCCATTGTCCCGAATGTCCAATTAACAAATACTGCCCTAGCTTTAAACTTCAGAAGATTGAACTCTATCCACCGCCCAAAATACGACCACCTACAATCAAGCTAGACTTATATGCTTTAGTCTTGCGACAAAACTCAAAGCTCTATTTGTGTCATAATTCTGAGTTTTCATTTATTAGTAGAAATCTAACTGCTCCTTTTTCAAAGAACTCTTGGTCTGATAAATCTCCAGACATACAACTATTGGGTCAATTTCCTCATAGAATTACAAGACATCAGCTCAATATTCAAGTCGAAATTTTAGATGTAAAAGATAGTGATTTTAATTTTGAAATACTCGAACTTGAGGATTTTTCCACGAGTAACTTTATTTCTTCCTCAATGAAACTTGGGCATACAAAACTTAATCAAAAGATTTTTAATCTTATATCCTAGACTTTGACTGTTAAAGCTTAGGTCATTAAAGACAGACAACTAAAAGACACGTCCAACTAAGGTTATATTAAGGCGTAAGGCCGAAATGATATCTTTTATTTAAAACTACCTGAGTACTTGTCTGAATTTTAATTTGCAGTATATAAGCCCCGATTGCAGCAAGCTGTTGATCAGAGCTTCTCATATTCCAAGGCAGAGATACCCAGAAAGGTAGCACGTTTGACTTATCACAATGAATTTCATTCAAATTAATTTCATCACAACTTAGAGTTAATCTCTGATTGAGCACAACTTGCCCTGAATGATCAAAAATATCAATTTCAAAATTCCACGAAGGGTTTTTGGTTGTATCAGGTGGTATAAGAATATCAATCCACATGAGTGGTTGGTTTTTAAAATGCTTTGGAGCGTCTAGAGAAAATTTATAATTGTTTAATTTTTTGTTACTGAAATTCTTAGGACGAGCATTGAGTGCTTTCATTCGTACTTTAGATTGCATCATATTTGCGTTAATTTGACCTGAAACCATCACTATGTTTTTGCTCACTGGCAAAGACGCACCTCGATCTACTAGGCCTTTATCCACTCGTATAGAATCACCTGGCTTGACATTAAGATAACTAGGAGGAGTCACAATTATTGACTCAGAAGTTTGATGTGAAATGCTCTGTGGCTTGAATTCAAAGCCTTCAAAAAACAAACTAAATTCAGCAAGTGTAGTTGAGCTCACAACAATTTCTTCGCTAAACTTAAGTCGAAGATTTTTCTTTACAACTTTTGCCTCTCTTAAGGCTGGTGCAACTCCATCTTGCACAATGTGCTCTCGAGTTCCATGAGTTGTTTGGAGATGTAATTTTAAAGTGCCTTGTAACTCATCAGTTAATTCTTGATTAAATAGCACTCTGACAATTGAATTATTTGAATCTATGATGATCCAATTTTCTGTCTTTAAAATAACTTCTTGATTGTCAGTATTTATAACCTCAATTGATTGCCAGTTCTTTAATGAATCAACTAAATCAACAGAATGCAAATCAATTGCATCTGTGTAGGTATCGCCATTAATGTCGCGACTTAAGATACTTTGAAAGCTTGGCTGCCAGTTCCATTTTGGATTTATTTTTTGTCTGAAAGCAAGTCCACAACTGTCTACTAGCCACAAGTATATCCCTTGATCAAAATCACTACTATAGGGGATGTGAAATTCTGTACTCACGCCTTGATGGTCTGTTTCCAAAAGTTGTTTAAACTCAGGCTTGACACTATAAAAAGCTTCAGAATAAAACCCTAAAAGGTCACCGTTGTAATAATAGGTATCATCTTTCATCTTGGAAGTTTGGCTAAGCCAAGGCTTGGGCAGGGCGTATGGCTTCAAACATTGAATTAAATTAGAATTTGCCTGGAATGCTTGATATAACATCGAATATCTAAACGAATGTTTATCCTCGAGTTCGCTGAGAAGTTGAGTAAGTTGGCGAGGGGTTTTAATAAAGCTTGAGGTTAGGTCCGCATTCACAATTCGGTGAAAAAGATAATTCGCATCTTTTAAAATCCACTCACGCTCATCCTCAGAAACTTTATTTGTAAAAATTCCATTTAAGCCAAAAAGGAGATTTGCAAAATCATTAGCATTGATTTGATATTGATAATCTTGATTGGGACACTGTGATTGGGTCCAATGGTTTAGTTCACCCCAAGAATCATTAAAAACCACATCATGGCAATCACCGACTCGACTTATCTGATTAATAACACCGAATTCACTCGGATTTTCAAAACTAAAAACAGTTGTACTAAAGACACTTAAGCTTAGGATAATTATAATTTGAATCATAGCTCTAAAAGTACCCTTTTTACTCGTAGAATTGGTTTTCTCAATGAAAATGAGGTTTTTCTTGTTCAAAAATTGTTTATTTAGTCAATGAATACTAAGAATATGAATCGCAAACAACAATCTAACACCCTAGGACAAGAAACTCCATTAGTCATCTATGATGGAAGTTGTGGTTTATGCCAAACTTCAGTGCAGTTCATACTAAAGTACGAAATGAACAATAAGGGATTAGAGGAAGCACTTATTCGTTTTGTTCCAGACGACAATTTTGCTAATGAATTTCAAACAATTGGCTTCCTTTATCAAGATAAGATCTTTACAAAATCTTCCGCGGCAATTGAAATTTCAAAGCATCTACGATATCCCTGGAAAGCCCTTAAATGGAGTTGGATAATTCCAAAAAACCTAAGAGATAAAGTATATGAGTATGTTGCTCAAAATAGACACCGATGGAAACCAATCCCTCACTGTAATCTGCCAAATAATCATAACTCATCTCGATTTATCGCCAAGGTACCAGATAATCTCAAAAGTAGATTGACTACTGTTTTAAATAAAGGCAAGAATTGATCCCCAATTTGTCCACCTGGCTTAGAAGCGATAGGCATTTTTTTCAAATTCTGTGATGGCTAAGTTTTACTCTCATCGGCTTGATAAGAAGCCCAATAGACTAAAGCCAAACTAAGAGGCGCTGTCACAAGAAATCCGACACTCAAACTCCAGAGTGTATTGTCAAAGTTAGAACCCACCCAAGCCCCGACAGGGACCGAAATAAATGTAGATATTGAGCCAATTAATGACGAAGCCGAACCGGCAATTTGACCCATAGGAACCATCGCTAGTGCATTTAGATTCCCAAAGACCAGTGCGACACAAAAGAAAATTGGCGCTAGCAGTACAGTTAAAAGATTCACGCTAATTTCGGAACCAAAAGTAAAAAATCCATAAAAATTAATTGAAAATATCAACACTCCCCAAACAGCAAATTTTGAAATATTAACCATAGAAAACCTCATCACCATTTTCGCATTAAGTATGAAGGCAAATCCAAAGACAAAGGCCAAAATCCCAAAGTATAAAGCAAACTTATTACCCAAATGATAAATGTCATCAAAAACACTTTGGATGACAGTTAAATAACCAAGGAATCCACCAAAAACTGTACCTGAAGCCATAGTAAAGCCTATGGTTTGACGATTTGAAATCACAGTTTTAAGCGCTTGAAAATATTTTTTCAAACTTAATTCTTGTTTCTTTTCTTTTGTTAGAGTTTCCTCCTGTAGCAGTCCAAACCATATAGCAGCCAGTATGCCAATTAATATCATGAACGCAAAAATATATCGCCACGAAGCCCAAACCAAGATGCCCTGACCAAGAGCTGGAGCAATAATTGGGACAAGAATAAATACAGACATTGAAAAAGACATAATCTGAGCCATGGCTGCACCAGAGTAACTATCTCGTATGATTGCACCTGTCACAACTCTTGATGAAGCAACACCTAGGCCTTGTAAGAATCTTGCGATTATAATCATTGTAAAATTAGCTGAGAATAATGCCAAAACACTACCTAGTAAGAATATACTCAGACCTAAAAATAAACTAGGCTTTCGTCCATGAGAATCAGCTAACGGACCATAGATTAACTGTCCAATTGACATTCCAAATATTAAAGCCGATATAAGAAAGTGGCGCCTGTCAACACCTACACCAAACTCTTGACTCATGACACCCATCGCAGGAAGTATACTATCAATAGCAAGCGCTCCAAGAGCCGTAAGAAGCGCAATCATTGCTATGAATTCCTTGGTATTTCTTTGTGTAGTCACAAGTCCTCCGATAGATTAAATTTATAATAGCATACGCAGAATCTCTGCTCTTTTCTGCGTATTTGAAAAACAATTTTTTAATCATCTTTATCTTAAATCGAGGTTCATTTGAAAACACTCACTATTAGAACTATCGTATTTGATGTTGGCGGTGTATTAGTTCATAATCCTGCTCAAGGATTATTAGAAGAATCAGCGGCGGCCTGGGATATTTCAGTGAAATCTTTTAAGCCTCCCTACCTCAATCACTTCAGTGAATATGAGCGAGGTATCATAAGTGTTGAAAAATTTTATGAGTTAATTTTAATTGACCTAGGCCATGAATCAAAATACAATTGTGAGAAAGCAACTCATGTTTGGTTCAACGCCTGTCGCAAAATATTTATTAAAAAATGGGATACTCTTAAGCTAGTCGCAAAATTAAAATCTCACAATTACAATCTAGCTCTTCTCAGTAATACTGAACCTCAAACCACTCATTTATTTAAAAACTGGGGCTTTGAACAACTTTTTAAAACCCAAATATATTCTTGCTTTGAAGCGTGTGCCAAGCCTAGTCCAGAGATTTATCATCTTTTAGAAAAACGAACAAATTCAAAAGGTAATGAAATACTCTTTATTGATGATAAACTTGAAAATATTCAAGCTGCTAGTTTACGAAATTGGCATTGTATCCACTACCAAAATGAAGTACAATTTCATCAAGAAATTAAAAAATATTTAGGCAGGTTATTATGAGTTGGATATTGAGTGTAGATATCGGTGGTACAAGCTTCAAAGCTCAAGCTCAAGATGATCAAGGCTCAAGAAGCACCATCTTCCAACAAGAGACAGGCTCAACTGATCCTGAGAATGTTCTCATGGCCATCGTGGCTCATATGGCCGAACTCAATAACTCACTTAAAGGGGATTGTTTGGGTATAGCTGGTGGTTTCCCTGGTATTGTGAGCTTTGATTCAACTATATTGGGCAGTCCTAATTTACCTAATTGGCAGGGTATTAATCTCACCACTTGGTTTCTTGAAAATACTCAATGTCCAAGCATCTGGACTAATGATGCAAATCTTGCAGCCTATGCCGAACTCACTACACCTGCTGGACTTCAATCTATTAATCTAGTCATGCTCACACTAGGCACTGGAGTTGGTGCTGGCATCATTCTTAATCGTTCTATTTACTGTGGCTCAGGCTTTGCTGGTGAGGCTGGGCACATCACTGTGGATCCGATGGGTGTTCAATGTGGTTGCGGGCGTATAGGTTGCTTAGAGACTGTATTTTCAAAGTTGGGACTTGAGCGCGCGATGACTCAGTCACTCGGCCAAATACTCCCTGGTGGAGTTCCTGAGTTATTTGAAGCAGCACAAGATAAACAACACCCTCAGTACCAGAAAGCCACCGACCTTCTCAGGATTGCATTTGATCAATTTGCTGTGGGAATTTCTAACATATTAACACTTATTGATCCAGACCTACTTGTACTTGCAGGTGGTCTCACTGGCAGTGGTGATTTTATTTTAAAGGAACTGAAATCTCATCTCAACCTTCGAGTTAAATACCCTGGTTATCAACTGCCAACTATGGTGATTTCATCCTTTGGCTCTCAAGCTGGGATTGAAGGCGGAATTGCCTTGGCTAGCGAAAATTATCTATAAAGTTCATTTGTAAAAATGAATGCCCATTTCAGTCATGTCAAAGTGATGAGACTTGAGACGCTCTTCAAAATTAATGAAGTCGAGATTTTGACTCCAAGAACGTTCAGATAAAGCCAAAAGTCTTGGAAAAAGACGATTGTCAAGCTCTGCTTCACTATCGACAAATTCGGTCCAAACAGGAGATTCAAAACCCAATGTATTGAGTTGAGGGTTTTCTTTATAAGTATATAAATCACGAAGAGTCACGTCTTTAGCGCACCAATCCATGGTCCTAGGTTGACCTTCAACATTAGCATGATCTAGATAAAAGTATTCACACTGGGATAGAATAACTGGAGCCTGATGTTTAATAGCTAGGTTTCTTCCTTTTCCATGACTTTTTCGTTTCCAAATCTGAGCAATTGTGTTTTTGTGTAGATTAGCTTGAAGAACTTCTTCCCAACCAATGGTGATTTTTCCTTGCAGATGAATGATGCTATCAGCATGATGGATGAATTTGATGTAATTTGTGTCTTTGATCTCATCACCACCTATATGAATCCAAGGGCCAGGTGTCAATTCAGCGAGCTCAGTGATTACATCAGTGGCGAAATCAAAACTTTCCTTTTTGGTCAAGCAAAGACCGTTCCACCCCACTCCAATTCCTGTGTATAACTCAGGTGGTCTAGGTGGGTTCTTTTCAGAGTTATGTGGTTTTATATTGGTGAAACCTTTACAATTAAGCTCAGGCACTGAGGCTAGAGCAGCATATACATGTCCAGGCATATCAACTTCTGGAATAACAACGATGTGACGATCCTGAGCATATTTGACAAGAGCTTTGTATTGTTTTTGAGTATAGTAACCTCCAGGCTTTCCACCGATTTGACTCGTGCTACCATACTTGGTTAAATTAGGGTGCTTTTTAATTTCAATTCGAAAACCTTGATCATCACTCAAATGAAGGTGTAACCTATTGATTTTGTAGTATGCCATACGATCAACTAAATCAAATAAATACTGAATAGGGAAGAAATGTCGACTCACATCCACCATAACTCCACGCCAACTATGTTTTGCTTGGTCATCAATGATTTGATGACGCAATTTAAATTTGGCATTACGTTTTCTAAGCTCCGGAGCGATCAGTTGCTTAAGACTAGTAAGCCCTCTAAATAGGCCTTCAACAGTCTTGGCTTGGATAATGATTTTATCTTTAATCTCTAACTTGTATGCTTCATCAGATTTCATTTTTGAATTAAACTTCAAAATAAGTTGAGCCGTCTTCAAGCTACTTGGAGTGAACCTTAATGGTCCTCTTTTCCAAACTTTACTAAAAAATGATTTGATTTCAAGTTTGAAATTATTATTCGGATCTAACTCGGC
>CAWVXU010000058.1:0-17385 GCA_963934255.1 uncultured Fibrobacterales bacterium | reverse complement strand
TGCAGGGTCTCCACCAAAAGTACCATTGTTTATAGCAACACTCCCTGAAACATTATACAAGTAAGTAAACTCACAACCGTGACCATACGCCACATCACTTGTGGAAGGTAGCGTTTTCGTATCACCTTCATCACCCAGATAAATATAGCCCTCAGGTATTCCATTACATTCTTCTTGCGTGTTTCCTGAAAGTCCTTGCATTCCTTTAGCCATGGCATCGCCAATCCAAAAATAGGTTTCTGCATTACCGTGCCAGTGGTATTCTTGACTCGAAGGGGAATTCGCACCGCTTCTCCAATAATCTCTGGTATCCACGGTAGTTACATTATCAGCAAAATCAGGATACTTTGTATAATCGGCCATAGCAAATTGTGCATTCCATAATCCTACAACACGGCCTTCGTAATATTGTCCCTCAAAATTACTTAAGGGTCCATGCATTCCACTCAGCCCAACAACAAAAGGTAGCTTGGGAACTCCAAGGGAATCTCTTACATCAAGTATGAAGTTTCTCATGTTTGATTCGTAGGCATTAACGCTATTTGCGTCAATCACATCGTTCCAACCCTGATGCCAACCAAAACCTGCAAGCTCATATCCATTCCCATCATAACCCGGGAAGTGGGTCTCTAGGTTGGTAAGGACATCGTTCACAATCCTAATCGTTTCCATGAAGTAGAAACCAGGATCCCCATCTACTGTTGGTACAGAGGCATAACCCGCAGGACTGACAGAGCTTGGAGGAAGAAAGTCATTGGCCAGGCTTTTACCACCCCAAGCAGTTTTTATAATAAGTACTTGTTCGCCGTGATGATCTCCCATTAGGTGACCAAACTGGAGTTCTGGACCTATGTTAGTTGGATCCGAACCATATTGCGTTGATAAATCACCTTTCAATTCCGTCGTGCCACCTCTTTTGTAATATACCCAGACATCATCGCGTATTTTATAGTTCCCACCACTGTCTTTAAGATGTGAAAAGGTGTTGTTGTTATCGTTTTGAATTGTGTAATCCAAACTCCCCATTCCTCCATTTTTGGTCAACATGTTCTGATCAGCTGATATTTTCCCATGACCTTCCATGTTAGACTGCCCAGCAAGGATATAAATCTTCAACTTTCCTTCAGGAGCCGTGGCCTTTCCCTCAATTAGTTCTATCATCTTTTTCCCAAATTCATCTCCAATGCGCAGATAACTCTGAGCATTATTGTTCCAATGGTGGAGACCATTTCCCGGCGAATTTGATGGCTCTATCCAAAAATCACGAGTTTCAGCATAATCAATGACAGAGTGAGGTGTAGATTGAACTGCACCAATTTGCGCTGGAACGATCTTGGTTTGAAGCCCTTTTACCCACCCATCAGAAGTGGTCGTGTCGCGGCCACCGTTTCCTGTTAATCCAACTAAAATTGGTAAATCTGGTACATTTAGATCTACTGGAACATCTTTAATTAGATTGAGTAAGTTACTTTCATACTCCGCTTTGTGTGCATCACTTCCTCCATCGTTCCATCCTTGAAACCAAACAAAACCTGCTATCTCTATCGTTTCTCCATTATACCCTGGAAACTCAGTAGCAATGTTATTCATTGACGCTTTGATATCATTCATCATTGTAGTGTAGTAAGGACCTGTAGTTCCTCCCGCACTCGGTGGTCTGAAATCAACCGCCAAACTTTTGCCTCCCCAAGCTGTTTTAATGATAAGCACTTGATCATTAAAATGTTCCCCCAAAGCATGTCCCATTCCATATTCGGGGCCGATCTGCTGAGACCAGCCACCATAACCTACCTTCAAATTATCGGCTAATAATCCGTTAGATTCAGTATCATACCGCACCCAGACATCTGATCTAGTTGCCCAATTACTGTTATTGTCTTTTATGAAATCAAACTCATTACCTTGTCTGTTGGCATAAAAATGTTCCAAGGTGCCTGCCGTAGTCACAGGGCCAAGATCCCCATGTCCTTCTGCATTGGACTGACCAGCAAGAATAAATACCTTTAGTTTTCCCTGAGAAAAAACTGTCGAAGAGAAGCAGATTATTAGAAGTAACAAGAGATGTTTTAGCATAAATTTTCCTTGGCTATTAGCTCAATATTTTTCGTGTCTGAATTCTTCGACTCGTTTTGATTAACTTACTTTTCCCAAGTATCCATCACAGTAGGATTGGAAGGTAATCCATTGACCTCTGCATCAGGAGTATTCAAAAGTTCAATCTTGGTCACTTCGCCATCAGAAGCTCTTAAGTTAACGGCTTGAGTATACAAAGAACTTGTACTCATTGGATCTGCATTTGGATCCATAGATTGTCTCAGCATGTAGACTGACACCTTGCCACCCTGCGTAACTCTCATGCTAAGATCACAACCATCACCATAGCAGAATACCTGATCGGCTTTGGTACGGTCGGCCGATATCGATGGGTCAAAAGTGTCAATGATTCCTGAGGAAAAAGGTCCGATTGGCGGATACACTAATGTGGCTTGAGGTGAAACGGCACTTGTGGCTGCCATCACAGTAATCACTTCAACATCCCGTTCGACAGGGTATTCCACACCATTGTTACTGACAAGTGTACTATAGTCTCCTGCAGCATCGTTCCAACTGGCGTAACTGTTCAAGGATGCATTCCACACGACGATATGTTCCTCAAGCCATAATTGCATTTTGTTCATGGAGTAATCTGCAAAATGCCTGAAAACGAAACCCTCTTCCTGGTCACCATCACCTCCGCCATGCATGGGGTCAAGCTTAAGAGTACCGACACTATATCTTTCATGGGCTGGCCCTGCCACTGTATTCCACTGAATAGTAGGAGGTATAAATTTCTGAGTAGGGATATCATAAGCCCAGGTAGGACCCGCGTGAATTTGTTCATCGTTCTCTAAAGGTCTAGGCGGTGTCAATCCATACATTTCGCCCTTGTAAGGGTATTCTTGAACTCCCTGCCAGTGTGGCAGTGAGAAGGCGTGGCCAAGCTCATGAAGCAAGACTCCTGGCGAATCACCAGCACCCACGCCACCAAAGTTACCCGCTTGTCCACCAGCCCAAGCGCCATAGATGTTCACATAATACAGACTATATCTGCCACTGATCCCATTGGCTCCCTTGAGGGCACCCTTCCAGGCTAAAGCCGCGGCCTGTTCACCATCAAACGGGGATCCTGTCAATTCTTGGTATTCGTCTTTAGATCCGATCCTGACGGAGGGGAAGCCCATATCGGCGCGGGCGGGGATAATGAGGTCCGGGAAGTCGACGTTTGGTATGCGGCGGAGTTCTAACTCAGAGGTGGGGAATTTTGATTCCATTTCAGGAAGCCAACCTGCAGGATAATCACCTGGCGAATTGGTAAAGTAATGAACATCAAACATGGTCATAATGATCTTTGAAGGAGCCCCTATTTTTAAGTCGTTGAAAAATCTAGTATTCTCACCAGCCTTCACCTCAATAGTCAAGCCAGGTTGGACCCATTCTTTAGGGATAGTCGTTGTAAAACTATTTTCGAATTTATGGTCTTCTACACCCAACCCCTTGGGGATGGAAACCGGTAAAGTATCTGGGCCAGTGAGTTCAAGTGTCGTGCTCTCGCCGTCCAAGCTCAGGGTGGCTATCACAGTGGGGGCTGAACTTTGTTCTGATGAAGAGACGTTTACCTTGATAAGAGCTTCTAGATCACTAAAAAGTTTAAACATGGCATTGTCGGGTTCCAACACATGTTTTTGGGCTAAGTAGACGACGTCAATATTTGCTACACCCTCCCAAGCCTTTTCAATAATATCGCTTGTATCACTAGATTCGGCTTCTACAGCGATACACGTCCCGTCTTCAAGGCATTCATCATTTGTAACGTAAGTATTTTCGGTACACCCTCCCATGATTAATCCGCATGCCACTATTAGAATATCAAACTTTTTCATATATATTTCCTGTCTTTTTTTTATTGAATGTCTATGTCTATGTCTATGTCTATTGGAATTATCTATCTCATCTCCCGACACCCGCAAGCCATCTCTCAGGACGTTCTTTGATCAATTCACCATCGTAATATAGACTCACTTTGATGTAAATGACATAAGCTCCAACTCCCACTTTTCGATTATAATTATCTCTTAAATTCCAACTGAAAAAGAAGGCTCTCTCACTCTTAAGGCAAGTTTCACCCTCAAAAATATCGTCATCACAACTTATCTGGCCAGATTGATTATCCACATTCCCACCTAGATTTGAATAGACGTACATTTGCCATTTTATTTCCACAAGAGACTGATCAATATTATCATAGGCTTGTAATTGGTTGTAAATATTGAGTTCATATTTTCCGCCAATTGTATGGTGCATTAGTGAATACTCATTTGCTGAGATGGATTGATCAATCAAAGTCATTGAAAATTGAGGGTACTCTTCTTCATCATCAACCTGACGCGCAAAAGCACCCTTATCCACCTTTATTGAGTCGTTGATTTTGATTTTGACAAAAGCATTCATTGGATGTGGGCGATTCCCATTGAGGTCACTTAACCCATGCTGAGAATCTAACCGTATTGAGTCCCGAGGCTTAATCAAACTATCCAATTGATCAACTTGGCTACTTGAAGAATTTATAGTATATGAGAAATTCGAATACAAATAATCTTGAATTAACCTATTTGTATCTTTAATCTGATAGATTTCTAAGCCCTCTGTAAGGTCTCCAAAATCATCTTGGACTGGTTCAGAATAGCTTACAATGAGAGTTTGTAAATCATCTTCGAATGATAATGTCGCACTTGTAATGACAGGACCCACATGATCTTCTAAAGGTAATTCCAAATGATCAACATATTGAGTGCCGTCTATCACGCCTGAGTAGTAGAAACGAACCCTGGATTGATCACCATCAGATTTTTTACCTGTATAAACTCCTTGACTCAATTTGACATTCGACAAACTCACAGAACTCTTATCCTCAGAATACTCTACATCAGACCAATAGTATGTCGTTGAACCCTTCCCCCAAAAAACAGTGAGAGAATCAAAGGTCTGGGTATTATTTAATCCAGAATCAAAAGACATCCACAAACTATCTGCTATCCCATCACCATCGTCATAAATATTTACTTGTGCAATTCCACCAACATCATCAGTCACTCTAGGTTGATCACATTCTGAATCAGTGTTATTTCCATCCAAGCTCAGCCCTACACGTTGCCCAAGATTACTTGCCATTATAGGAACGCCATTGGCATCAACTTCGTTAGAGAGAGTTTCATCAATAAGGTCAGCCCATCCGAAGGAAGCTCCCCCTTCAATTGCATCAGGACAACCATCGTTATCACTATCAAGGTCTAAGCTATTAATTAATCCATCATTGTCGAAATCAGATCTTTTTGCAGAAGAAACCCTGACATTATCAAATGCTTGATAATTACCCAACCGAAATCTGATATAGTAGTCCCCTGGTTCAAGCATAACAGTAACCGAAGCTGTCTGCCACAGCGCATCTCTATCGTACCAATCTGTATTGTCAGTAACCTCTGTTATGATCACATTCGATTCTGCAAGAATTGAAGTCCCATTAGAATGAAAGATTTGAATCTTAGTTTCTTCACGCTTTTGACTCCAAGGTGCAAAATCAATTTCGACCGTTATGGAGGTGGCTTTAGTCACATTGTATAATCGATTAAAAGTAGCTTCTCCAAAGATTTCAACATATTGATTACCCATTGAAGCTACTTGAGGTACATCGCCATAAGGATGCGTTGGGCGTATTAAGTTGATTTGCCCGTCCCCCGAAATGAGAGTCCAATTCTGAAATTCGGCACCAAAAAAGTTGTTTCCAGGACCAACAATCGGTGTTTCAAAATCCCAAGAAGCATTTAGGTCAATATTTTCATCTTTGTCGAGTATTCCATCATTGTCATCATCTAGATCAAAAATATCAAGCACCCCATCTCGATCAAAGTCATCTAGAATGGAAAAAATTTGTGCTGAGACACTTGTAGTCATTAATAGAGTCGCAATAAGCGCTAACTTTTTTACTTGTGACAATAAATTCATTGAGTCCTTCATACTTCCCCCATTTATGCAATGGAACATTGGCTTAATTTTTTGATCTCATCATCTGACAAAACGCCATCGTATAGTTGGATATCCCAAACTTGACCTGGAAACTCTCCAAAAGTAATGTCGTTAGATTTTAGTGAGGTTGGAACAGTACCGTTGAAGTCAACCCACACGTTATTGTGATTGAGTCTGAATTTCCCATTTTCTAAAGTGGCTACTATATGGTTGCATAATTTCCTAGAAGTCGATGGTTGAGTATTTTCTAATCTCTTCCCATCTACTTCAGCGCTAATATGATTTTCAATTTGGCTTAGAGTTAAAAAATCACTTGTAAGAATGTCACTGGTTTGCAGAGAATCAGAGGGGATGTATTTCAAGGAGATTGTGAGATTCCCTGAGGATAATTCAGAAGCAAGATTCACGTTGATGGATTTGGCTGATATATCCGTAAACTCATAATAGGTTTCATATTCTGGGTCTGCATTGTCAACAATCACCATATTTGCATGTCCCGAGATGTCTTCATCTCCCCATTGTCTAGGCATATTGAGAGTCAGTGCCACGCTTTTTTTAGACTGTAGGCTGAGGCTGATTTGTTGACTCTCTTGTGTGTCGGATTGAGTCCACCCTGGAGATGAGGTGACCAGGATTAAAAAGACTAGTTTTCGATTATTTTTCATGTTTAACCCTTTGTTGAAATTGAGCATAAGTTAAATGACGCCATCAATCAGTAGCAGACATTAGACATGAACAACTAGCTAGTTGACACATAAATACTTATCGTTGACAAGCTAGTCTGTTGACAAAATATCGTATTAAAAGTTTCTAAAAGCAACAACTTTCTTTAAACAGCAGTAATTTTCTTTAAATTTGTTGACATTTTTATGATAAACCGTTGCATATTGAATCAAATAGTATTAACTTATTCCTATGGGATTATTGCAAAACTTAAAGCCGAGCTCAAGCTCATATCTTGATTTTAGAGTCTTCTTAAAAGACCTTTACACGTGGAAACAATCTACTGAGCGTGGTTATTCTCAACGCAAACTCTCTCAGGAGGCTGCGCTAGGCCTGGGACTATTTACCAAGATTATCCAGGGAGACCGTGATCTCTCTGCCAAGGTCATGATTAAGCTAAGTCAAGTGTTCGAACTCCCAGAGATTGAATCTGATGATCTAGAATTACTAGTGCTTTACAATCAAGCCAAGACTTCCCAAGAGAAGCTAGAGCAACTCAAAGGTCTCATGGAGTTCCGTGCGATTCACGGTAGCACGGCGACCTTAGAGAATAGACACTACAAGTTCTATACAGATTGGCATCATAGCGCCATCCGTGAAGTCATCTCTAGCACAAGATTCTGTGGCTCTTTCAAAGAACTAGGTGAAGTCCTCATCCCGTCAATTGGGTCCCGTAAAGCCAAGAGCTCAATCCAACTGCTCATTGAGCTTGATTTAATCACAGAAATATCCTCAGTCGATGGTTCCTACGCTTGGAAAGTCAACGACCAACTGCTCACATCAGACAACGACATCGCTAAGACCTCTGTTCTTAAATTCAATACCGACATGATCCAAAAAGGTAAAGAGGCGCTCGGACATTTTACAGCTGAGGAGCGCAATGTCAGTACCGTGACTCTCTGTCTCAATGAGGAGCACTATCCGGTCTTCGTCCAAAAGCTAAGACAATTTCGTAAAGAGATTATGGAGATGGCTAAGAGTGATCAGTCTTCGAACAAAGTATTTCAATTAAACATGCAGCTCTTTCCACTTTCACAGACTATTGAACCCAAGGATGATCAATGAAAAATTTACTGTTTCGACTCACCCTTGTATTCCTCACCCTGAACTTTTTCACTCAATGCTCTGAGAACAACTCCACTCTAGCAGGCGGAGCCTCTGAGACGGAAGCTGGATTTCAAGTCTCTGTCCTTAATGCAGAGGATAAACCAGCCTCTTTGGCCAAGGTATGGATCCATGATCGCAGTCTAGTCTCAGAAGCCATTGATTCCACTTTCTGTGATGCTCATGGTATCTGTAATTTTGATCCCCTCCCTCCAGGTTCTTATCTCGTCCGCAGTGAATTTGAACAACTGATGTCCATGGAAGAGTTATTCATTACTGCTTCTCAAGACTCAGTGCCATTGACAGTTCTACAATTAAGTCTTCCATCTCAGATAGAGATTAAATCCTTTGATATCAATTCTGATGATTCCCTCGTACGCATTGGGATTACTGGATTCGGAGGTTGGGATACGGTCAGAGTGGATCAATCTTGGGAGTCGTCTTTGATCCCTGTTGGCGATCACACCCTTATCATCGAATCCACATCAGAACCCATTCTGCTAACTGCACCAGTGTCTGAGGAGAAACTAGTCATCACCACGACATCTGAAGCCGAGGCTCCTCCAGTGCATTATCAATTAGATGACTTCACTGACCAATTAAAGCAATCCGATTGGTCATTCGCAGAAGGACTCACAGAGGATACTTGGCAATTCCAAGGTGAGCTTGATCTCAAAGGGAGCTCAGACGCGTTAGTCAAGACAGAAGACAACTCGATATCCACATTTTTGAAAATGTCCGAGACGGACGTAATTTGGGGTGATGTCCCGGATTATTATTGGACGATAGATACAGCCAATGTAGGTGGGGTCGCTATCCCGGCCAAGCTAGACTCCACACTTCTACCTGACAAGGAGCCCTATCTTGATCTTGTCACCAGCTTCTACTCAACTCAAAGCCACCCATTTACTCAAATCGATAGTGTGAGCTTGATGTTGATTACTGAAGGGGCTGCGGACTTCCAAGTGGTGGCGTTTAATTCTGAGCAAGAAGTCATAGACTCTACCGACCGCGTTGGAACTGCAACAGTCTGGGAGTGGACCACTCTTCATTTTAAGAAAAATAATTCTCAGACCCGGCAATTAGGTTTACGTTTATATGGTAAGAGTACAGCTTTTGCACTTATTATTGTCCATGGGCGATAAAGGTTGTTCCCTATAGAGTATGCTTTCATTGTGGGACATGTTAAAAATAAAAACACTTTTTTAGCATAGCGTATTCCATTGATATTTTGGGAAGCAAACTTTGAAGTGACATTCCTAGGCAATGACATCATAGATGAGTAATAGATAGGATAGGTTGACCCTCCTATATTGGGATAAATTTTACAATCTAGACTTCCCCCGAAAATATGGAAACTTAGTTTAGGGTTGTAGAATACTTCTATATAATGAAATATCTCTAGTTGAGCATCTGCTCGAGTTTTGTAAATCTTCTTTTTAATTAACTCCTTTTTTATTCTTCTGAGTAACGTACCATTGTGGTTTTATCCTGATATAATAAACATTTTATTGTCGACTATATCGGGGGAGGTCCATTTAATGTAATTTTTAAGTGTAAACAAGATTTGAACAAGCCCCTAAAAATAGTCAGAGTGAGGTCTATGAGTAAATTACATAAAATATTGAATATAGATTCCTCTGCTCAGGGGAGGATTTTCAAAAAAGGTGAATTTATTCAACAACCAGGTCAATTAAATGCGAGTGCTATCTATATCAAAAAAGGCTTGATTAGAAGTTATATCATTGATGATCAAGGTAAAGAACACATATATATGTTTGGGTCAGAAGATTGGGTAATTGGAGATATTGATGCTGTTGAATTTAATGAGCCAACCAAATTATTTATTGATTGTTTAGAAGATTCTGAGGTATTCTTAATCAGTAAAAACAACTCGATTGATGCAAATATGACCAATGAACAACTACTACAGAATTTAAATAGATTGAAAAAGACTATGTCTCAATTACAACAAAGAATCTTGTTATTGTTGGCTTCTTCTGCTATGGATCGTTATATGTATTTCTTAAAAACATACCCTGATCTACCGAATCGTGTGCCTCAAAGAATGATTGCCTCCTATTTGGGAATGATGCCTCAAACATTAAGTACAATTAGGAAAAAGCTATCAAAACAGAGTATTTCTTCATCTAGGTGAATGGATTGAAACTTTTTCAACTCTATATTTATATCAGTTAAATAAGATTCATATGGAGAAGTTAAAATGAAAAAAGCAGCAATCATTGTTCGAATTATATTAGGGTTATTAGTTTTTATTTTTGGATTGAATAAGTTTTTGCAATTCATTCCGAATCCACCACTTCCGCAAGAAGCGGCAGAATTTATGTCAGCATTAATAAATACAGGTTATTTAATGAATGCCGTAGCTGTCGTTGAAATTGTTACGGGAATATTACTTCTCTCTAACCGACTAGTTCCTTTAGCTCTTGTCATGTTATTTCCAGTTTTATTAAATGCTTTCTGGTTCCACTTGTTTTTAGATCCAGCTGGTATTGCAGGTGCATTTGTGGCAATGGCTATGAATCATTTTTTATTCTTTGCAAATAAGCCATCCTATATTCACCTTCTTAAAATCAAATCAAATTAGATTAGACGGGAATAATATTCATGATAAAAAATTACAAAAACAAGGATATCACTATCCATTGGGATCCTTCAAAATGTTCTCATGCGGCTGTGTGTATTAATTTATTACCTAAAGTGTATAACCCTACAGAGAGACCATGGATAAAAATAGAAAATGCTTCTTCTGAAGAATTGAAAAATCAAATTAGTAAATGCCCCTCAGGAGCTTTGACTTTTACTTCTCACTCAAAGGAGGATTCATTATGAAGGAAACCTTACATGCAAATGGCACATTGGGTAATGATAATTATTTAATGGAAATCAAAACAACTAAACACACAGTGATGGTGGATGAGCCTGAATCACTAGGTGGAGCAGATCGTTACCCCAACCCTGCACAATATTTACTATCCGCATTAGCTTCATGTACAGCAATTACAATTAAAATGTATGCGGACCAAAAGGGCTGGGATGTAGGAAGTATCAATGTAGATGTTAAACTTAAAAGTGTTGTTTCGGAAAATGGGACAACTAAAAAAATGGTTAAGACTGTGCAATTTGAGAAATCCCTTGATGATTCACAAATAGAACGTTTGTTAACCATAGCTTCCAAATGCCCGATCTCAAAATTATTAGAAAATCCAGTACAAATGGAGTTTCAATCATAATGACTTATGTTAAATACATTACAATAATTTGTTTATTGGTTAACTTCTTAAGTTGTTCAACAGACAATTCAAATATTATAGAGAATACGGATAATTTTATGGAACCAAGAGTTTTAGTCATTGGCCGATTACAATCAACATTAGATATTCTAGTTGAGGAATGGGAGAGATATGGTAGAAATGTCATTGCCAGTAATTCTAAAGACAAAATTAAAGAAATAATTAAAAATGACTCAATTGATTTTGTGGCTATTGGAGGTGGACTTCCAGACGATGAAAGAGATCAAATGGTAGACTACATCTCTACGATTGACGCAAACATCTCTGCACACCCTATACCGCGGACCGAAGAAGCTATGGGACCATATAATTTCATTCCTTTTGTTAATAACCTCGCCATCATGTTCAAAGTACGCAAGGCGATGGAAGAATAATGAGATTTATCAGTATTGGTAAATAACAAAGGTTTAGGTGCATAGCCTGTTGCGTTTTTGAATCTACGAATGAGAGTTCGTTGAGTTAGTGAGACCTTTTTTAGCATGGAACTTAAAGAAATCGACTGGCTATATTCAAGCTAAGCAAAGGGCTAAGTAAAGGGTTTAGTCTTAACAACAATAGAAGAAAAGACCCAATAGTGAAAGTAATAGTTCACATCTAATCATTCATAGCATCTTTATATTATTAACATTAAATCCAGGTCAATTTATGCCTCCTCAAACTTCATCGGATAAAAAAATTTTAATCCTTTTTGCACACCCTGCCCTTCAAAAGTCTCGTATTCATGCTGAGTTACTCAAGAACATTCCAAGTTCTATAACACTTCATGACCTTTATGAAGAGTATCCCAACATGGATATTGACGTTGCTAAAGAGCAAAAGTTATTAACCGATCATGATACTATCGTTTTTCAATTCCCGCTCTATTGGTATTCTACTCCTGCTATCATCAAAGAATGGTTGGATTTAGTCTTAACTCATAGCTGGGCATATGGATCAAATGCGCACGCCCTAGAAAATAAGATTTGGATTAATGCCTTGTCTTCGAGTGGCTCAAGAGAAGTGTATCAACCAGACGGAGAAAAAGGGCACACCATTAGAGAACTGTTGTGCCCACTCGAACTCACAGCCAAACTTTGTAAAATGAAATACCTGCCTCCTTTTGTTATTCATGGGAGTCATGTTCTCTCGGATCTAGAAGTGAACGAAAAATCAATTCAATATTCAAAATTTTTATCCTCTCTTGAAAACGAAAGCTTTGATTTAAATCTTCTCAGTGACACTAACGCACTCTATTCAAACGAAAAGGAAGCTTAGTATGTCTCAAGAAGAAATCTTAATCCGCGCATTTCTGTACCTTTTATCGGCCGTTATCATGGTCCCCATAGCAAAAAAACTAGGCTTAGGGTCAGTTCTTGGATACTTATTTGCTGGAATAGCCTTAGGCTCCTATGGTTTTAATCTACTCGGAGGAAGTAACGAGGACATTATGCACTTTGCCGAATTTGGCGTAGTGATGATGCTTTTCCTTATTGGTTTAGAATTAAAGCCTTCTTTGCTCTGGGAGCTTCGAAAACCAATTATGGGGCTTGGAGGTCTTCAAGTTGTCTTTGTCACTCTTTTATTCACGGGTGCGGCCTTACTTTTTGGTTTCAACATAGAGGAGAGCTTTGCTCTAGGTTTAATACTCTCATTATCATCAACAGCAATTGCTATACAAACCCTGGCTGAAAAAGGTCTTATGAAAACTGAAGGTGGCAAAGCTTCTTTTGCCATTTTACTTTTTCAGGATATTGCCGTAATTCCGATGTTCGCCGTATTACCCATGTTAGCAACTCACGCGATTCTTACAAAGGGTGATGGTCATCATGACGAGGGTTTACAGGCATGGTTACATGCATTTCCTAATTGGCTAGAACCGATTATTATTATTTTCGTTATTTTAGCTGTAATATTTGGGGGCCGCTTTTTAACTCGCCCACTCTTCCGATTTATTGCCTCTACTAGAATGCGTGAAATTTTTACTGCAGCTGCATTGTTTTTAGTTATTGGTGTTGCACTAGCAATGCAATCTGTTGGACTAAGTCCTGCTTTGGGTGCATTCATAGCTGGAGTTGTTTTAGCTGAATCTGAATATAGACAAGAACTCGAAACTGTAATAGAACCTTTTAAAGGATTATTTCTTGGCCTTTTCTTTATTTCAGTGGGTGCAGCAATGGATTTCTCTCTATTAGGAGATTATCCTGTAAAGATTATAGGTTTTCTCCTAAGCTTTATGCTAATAAAAGGAATCGTTATTTTCCTGTTATCAACGGTTTTTAAGATTTCAATTAAAGATAAATTACTTGTTACTCTGGGCTTGTGTGGAGGGGGTGAATTTGCGTTTGTGCTTTTTTCTTTTGCAAAACAAAATGGCATTCTAAGTGTTCAAACTTCAAATGAATTTACACTAGCTGTAGCACTTTCTATGGCTTTAACTCCTCTTTTATTTGTTCTACATGAAAAAGTTCTTAGTCCGATCATTAGCAAAAAAACGACAGTAACTCAAGCAGCAGATACCATCCAAGAACAAGCTCCTGTTATTATAGCTGGGTTTGGAAGATTTGGAAATATTGTCGGTCGAATGTTGCAAAGTTTTGATGTCCCTACAACTGTTTTAGACCATAGCGCTTCAAGAGTCGAATCGATTCGTAAACTTGGATTAAAAGCATATTATGGGGATGCAAGTAGAATGGACCTGCTGCATTCTGCGGGAGTTGATAAAGCATGCCTGTTTATTATTGCTATTGACGAAGATAAAAAAGCGCTTGAGATGACAGAAATGCTTAAACAACACTATCCTAATTTAAAGCTACTTGTTCGAGCCTCAGGAATAAAAATGGCTGTTCAATTGAAAAAGCTTGGTGTTGAACACATCTACCGAGAAACGTTAGACACGTCACTAAAAATGGCTGAGGATGCTCTTGTTGCAAGTGGGATTCGCGCTCATCAGGCGCATAAAGCAAGTCTTAACTTTCGAAAACATGACGAAGAATCCCTTAATCAATTCTTAAATTTGGATGTAAGTCAAAAAGATTTTTTCAGTAAAGCTCGTGCATTGATTCAAGGAGTTGAAGAAGAACTCAGAGATGGTACAACTCATTTTGACCAAGAGAATGAAGCATGGGACAATAATTCAATCCAAAGAAACAAAAAAAGTTAATTGCATGTAAAAAAATCACCTAGTGTCATACTAAGACGATTCACTCTATGCTCGAAATAGAAGTCAACACGCTACCTATAGAACAGATTACAGCAATCTTTGAGAAGAAGAGGGTAGTCGGGAATGGAGCCCCACATGCACCAATGTTTAGTGATTGAGTCTCTAGTAAAAGCAGTATCATCTAGAAATCCAACATCAAAAGTTATGATAAACACAGATCAAGGTTCTCAATAGGATTCAGATTCATGGATGCGTTTTGTAGAGATCACAATCTTGTCACTAGTATGAGTCGATGAGGGAATTGCCACGATAATGCAGTTGTAGAATCATTTAATAGCACAATAAAAAAGGAGTTGATTAAGAAGAAGATTTACAAGACAAGAGCAGATGCTCGATTAGAAATATTTTACGATATCGAAGTATTCTACAACCCTAAACTAAGTTTCCACTATATCGGGGGAAGTCCAACCTTAAAAAAATATACTAACGGACTTCTTCTATTAGATAAAAGTAATGATGGATGAATGGCAAGTTTCAATGGAAGAATTACTGAATTGAAACTCAATCTGAAAATAAAAACTAAGTCCAACAGTGTGTATAGTGCATAGCACCCTGCGGGATGCTACGACACCATACAGTAAAAGTTATAGGCAATAAATCAAACACAGAATGTATATTCATATATATGATCTAAATTTTTATCTCATTCTCTTTTAACCCTGAAAAGTAATCAACTATGAATTCGAACGATTATACTTCAACTCTTCTCCAAAAAGCTCTCATTGAATCTGATCTTGGATCATACTTAAGCCCCTTGCAACTCGGGCATTTATCTAAGCATCTTTCTGTGCAGAATTATGCCGCTGGCAGTTTAGTTGCCCGAGCCAACACACCTGCCCACTTTGTAGGCATAATTCTTGAAGGCACGGCCGAAGTTGAGGTCGAATCCCTCAAGCGGGCAGGTCTAGTCGTCGGTGATTTTTTCGGAGAAGCCATGTTTTCTAGCCAGGCACTGCGAACTGCAGATGTGCGGGCCGTAACCGATATGACTGTCGCTATTTTAAGTGTTTCTTCATTTGAAGCTCTTTTCAGTGAAGACTTGCGTCTTGCTATGTCCTGTAAATCCTTTTTTGGGGCTCGCTATGCCAAACATAAAAAAGAAGGGGAACACGAAAACTGGGTAGATGACAAACGCTACATTGCTCTTGTGGCGCACAATGCTATGAAACCCGTGCTAGTGGATTTTGTGCGAAAGCACAAAGATGTACTCCAGAAATCGTCCTTAGTGGCTACGGGTACAACGGGTTCTTTATTGCACAAAGAAACGGGGATATTGTTGTCGCGTAAGGTTCAATCTGGTCCTTTAGGTGGAGATCAGGCTATTGGTGCAATGATTGCTGCCGGAAGTATTGGGGCCGTTATTTTCTTTAGAGATCCCCTCTCAGCCCACCCACATCATGCTGACATTGAAGCCTTAGGTCGCCTAGCTGATGTTTATCATATACCCTTCGCCACCAACCCTGCTACCGCCGAAGCGATCATTGGAAATTTCAAAGACAATGTACCTGTCGATTTCGCCAACCCTGCTTTTGCAGAATACAACAAAAAACAAAACGAGGTGGTGAATACTAAATCCTGATTCTATCGCAATATATACCTACCAAATATGGTCGCACTTTGAAGTGAATCGCACCCGTTTTGATAGACACTTATAATAGTTCTTTGCGAAATTCTTCGGTGATAGTCGTCCACATTGACAATGTGTCCTTTTTGAATTATAGAATAATTCTATATATTCAAAGTTCTCTATTTTTATGCTTTGATTTCTTCACGTTTTAAAAGTTGGTAGAATGATTTTGCTACTGTACCCTCGTAACAATTTCTTCTTCGGGTCATACTTAACAGAATGTTGTTTGATTTTAGCGTTGAGATAAATGAAAGACCTGAATATTGAACTCCTTAACCTGAATGAAAGACAACTTCCTCTTTCGGTTTTCGATACTTAATTGCGATCATAATCAAATTAATTGTGAGCTAAGTATCATTAGGACTAGACATGGCTCAACCAACAACCTTTCTTGAAAACAAATTAATGATTGTGGCTAGAAACAACCATCCTTCCTTTGTGTCGATATAATTTGTATCACCGACCCGAATCTCATTAGGATGTCGCTCAATAGACTCTTGGTTTTTACTCTAGGACCTATAAGGCTCAAATCATCATCCCATACGTGTGTGGTTTATTCATTCTCGTTGAAGCCAAAAATAAAATTAGAGACCCTCAATTGTTTATAGAAAATATGAAACTAGCATATAAAAAAATCCACCGACACTGCCGATGGACTTCTTGATAGTCGCACTCATGAAAGTTGAGTTAAAGTCAGGGCATATACGTGTTCACATGTGCGATCGCCGAATCATCAAAGCTCTCTAGTATGAAAACATCGTTTTGAATGACTTCACTTACTTTTAAAGTAACATTATAATTCACCCATTGATCACCATAGGAACCCGTTAGGCTATCTGCTATGGATGGATTGACGAGGCTAAATTGATTTGGAGTTAATTCTAAATCACTCATCGGTTGGGGAGCGTTCGCATAAAGAGCATCAGATACCTGATTATTGATCCATCTATCAAGCGACGAGACAGTCTCATTCACATCAAACAGAATGACCTTGGCAGTGGCAGAGTGAGCTGAATCATTATAGATTTGAATTAATAAGATAGCATTGTCCTCCACAAAATGATACAAATGCTTTGTTGCTCCAAAGGCTGTCATGCTGAAGTATCTATCTACTTTAGAGATGGAAACACTATCATCTACCATGCTCAACACCCTGACTCCTTGTTTGTCTATAGGGCACTCACCAGGTGTGTGACTCCTTACCTTGGCAGCTCTAGCTTGACAAGAGTTCGCATAGGTTACCCCTCCTGCACAGACGGGCTGATAAATTTCTGGACAGAAGGGTATAGTGTCTAAGTGATAGGTCGTTGTATCTTGATAAGTCGTTGTATCTTGATAAGTCGTTGTATCTTGATAAG
>CAWVXU010000057.1:0-17868 GCA_963934255.1 uncultured Fibrobacterales bacterium | reverse complement strand
AAGTCTTTCCTGTCATCTCACAGCTCTTAAAGAATATAAACCCAAGTGAATTTGAGCTTTTAAAATCTCCTCGAACTACTATTCTTAAGGGTCAATGGAATGCAAATACTTCAAAGATTGAGTTTTCAGACCAGCTTAATTCAAAGGTAGCTCCATTGGTGGATTCTCAACCTAGTCAGTCAGTCAAACCGATTCAAACAAATTTGACTACACCCGATATGAAGGAACTTAGTTCAGAGATTTACCATATGCTGAACAATCAGTTGAAATTATTAAACCACATGGTCATTACTGGACAGTGGAAAGAAAATTTTAACCAACTTGAAAGCGAGGAAGCAAAAATTGCCGCCTTGACTCATTCAAATATCTCCATGGAAAAATATAGAATTCACCTCAACACCATCAGCCTTAGAAATGGGATTCAGCCTTATTTTCAATCAAGAAAACGGCTTGTTGAAAAATACATTAGTATTTATTAACCTAGGTTCAACCCAATTCAGGAATTACCCAATAATTCCTAGGTGATTCTTACAACTATTGAGTGTGTTTTTCATCAGCATAGTAATAGTCATTGGCCCTACTCCACCCGGAACAGGCGTTATAAACCCGGCTACTTCAGAAGCTGCTTCAAAATCAACATCACCTGACAAGATAGCGATTTCTTTGCCTGTTTTTTCAGAGATTTTTTTACCAATTCGGTTGACTCCAACATCAATCACACAAGCACCCTCTTTTATCCAATCGACTTTCACGAGTCCTGGAACACCAGCTGCTACAATTAGAATATCAGCTCTCTTACAATGAGATGCTAAATTTTTGGTACCTGTATGAACCACAGTCACAGTAGAGTTAGATTTTAGTCCACGTTGAAGCATCATATTAGCAATAGGCTTGCCTACAATGTTTGAACGACCTACAACTACAACTTCAGCTCCATCTGTATTAACGCCTGCACGAGAGATCATTTCTTGTATACCTGCTGGGGTACAAGGAGGGAACTTAACTTCGTTTCCGCCAATCATCAATCGTCCCACATTAACGGGATGAAAACCATCAACATCTTTATCTGGATCAATTAGATTGAGCACCTTTTTTTCATCAATGTGCTTAGGCAGAGGCAATTGCACTAAAATACCATGAATAGTGGCATCATTATTGTACTTTTCAACCATCCCCAAAAGCTCAGATTCAGAAACATCAGCCACAAGGTTCTCTTGAATTTCTTTAAACCCAAGATGAGTCGCTGTCTTTACTTTGGCAGTCACATAGGACCTTGAAGCAGGATCATCCCCTATTAAAATTGTCACAAGTCCTGGTATTACACCATGTTTTGATTGTATTAGGTTAACCTCATTCTTAATTTCATCAAGAATTTCAGCTCTAATTTCAGTTCCAGAAATGATTTTTGCAGTCATAATATCTCCATGTTATCAATTAAAGATAAAAATTGAACCTCCTTAAAAGGGAACTTCGATATTATATTAAAGACCTGAGGCGATTTAATATTAAAACTTCGACAATTGCGCTCCATTATCCAACTCCGACAGAAGTTTAGTATTTTTGTTGATATCCAAAAAATTGAGGTTCAAATGAAAAAACACATGATCATTCTTATCACATCACTACTTCTGATTGTAGGTTGTTCTTCTAAATTCAGCGCAGTTCAAGGTGAGCTTCCTGCCGATCAAATAGTTAACTTAGTAGGTGCGTCTGATGAAACAGCTGCAGTTAGCTTCACATCCATTAATACAATGAATGCAAATGGTGCATCTGAAGCAATTGCTCCTGCTGGACAAATAACGATCCAAGCTGCATATATACGTGGAGCTGACAAGTTTTCTAAAGAGCTTTCGTTTGAAGCAAAAGGCGCTGAAAGTTATAAAGTTGAGTTCAGAAGTGAAGATGTAGAATACAAAATGGGTTCAAAAGACACTAAACATAAAGTTGCTCTTTTTGTCAGTAATTTAGCGGGTGAAGTAGTCGCTGGATCAAACACCAAAGACGCAATGGAATTTGCAATTCAATAACTATAGTTTTTGAATCTACGATATAGCTATTGATATTTTTAACTATTTAAAACAAATAAGGGATTCTCATCTGAGAATCCCTTATTTGTTTTAAATAATATAATTGTCAGATAGTAAATTAGCCGAAAAAGGTATTAACCCTTTAATCGATCCAAATCGAGTTCATACTTCAGCTTGAGTTCTTCTATACTAGGCATTCTCGGTACAGATCCAATCAAAGTCTTCGTGTATTTATTTTTAGGATACTTGTAAATTTCTTCAGTAGTTGATAGCTCTTTCATCCGACCATTTTGCATGATTAAAACTTCGTCGGACATATATTCAACGACACCTAAGTTATGAGATATGAAGATAAAAGTCAGTTTGAATTCTTTTTGTAAATCCATTAAGAGATTAATTATCTGAGCTTGAACACTCACATCTAACGCCGAAGTCGCCTCATCACAAACCAAAAGCTTTGGCTTAAGAGCTAAAGCCCTAGCAATACAGATACGTTGTTGTTGACCACCAGAAAATTCATGAGGGAAATGATCAAGAGACCGTCCACGCACTCCAACAAGGTCAAGAAGCCGCTGAGCTTCTTGACGACGAGAAATTGAGTCACCTAGGCCCCATATAGTCAGAGGATCACAAACATTTTCACCAATGGTCATTTTGGGGTTAAGCGAACCATAAGGGTTTTGAAAAATCATTTGCATGTTTTTACGACGTTTACGAAATTCATCCCGATTTAAAAAGGTAATGTCTTCACCTTGAAAACGGACTTGCCCGTTATCAGGTTCAATAAGCCTTAATAAGCATCGCCCAAGTGTCGATTTACCCGAGCCTGATTCACCTAAAACACCAAGTGTAGAACCTTCGCGAATACAAAAGGAAATATCTTGGACTGCGCGGATAGCATGGGATCCACGACCAAATGTTTTACTTAAATTATTAACTTCTAATATGTTTTTGACACTCATAACTCTGAACTCGCTTCTTTATTATAAAGTGTATTGTAAAAATGTCCCGGCTCACCTTCAACATTCAACAAATTGTCACGGTCAAAATATTCGTTCTCTTTTCCGGCCGATAAGACAAGTGAACCTTCAGGCAGTTGCTCAAGTATTCCACCAGCATCACGAAGTGTATCCAAAGTTTTACCCTTTTTACCTATTTCAAGGTTAGCTCCAAATAATCCTTTAGTGTAGGCATGCATTGGATTACTTAAAAGGTGATAGGAACTTCCAATTTCCATAATTTTCCCACCAAACATCACAGCTACCCGGTTGCTATAATTCATCGCCAAGTTCAAATTGTGAGTTATAAGAATAATCGCCAAATTGTGTTTGTCTTTAAGTTCCTGCAAAAGGTCAAGAATCTGTCGTTCTACAGTCACATCAAGTGCAGTTGTTGGTTCATCACAAATTAATAGTTTGGGATTACAAGCCATAGCAATAGCAATCATGACACGTTGTCTCATACCGCCAGAAAATTGATGAGGGTAATCGTTATAGCGTCGATCAGGATCATTAATCCCTACCTTGTTTAAAAGATCAACAACGTAGTCTTTGGCTTCCTTTTTAGTAATAATACCATGGTGAATCGGTCCCTCGGCAATTTGAAGACCAATTTTCATTACTGGATTAAGTGAACTTAAAGGATTTTGAAAAACAAAACCAATTTCGGGGCCTAATAGTTTGGCAATCTCAACTTGCGACATCTTCAATAAATTTTGACCGCGATAAAGTGCTTCCCCTGAGGTCGTCATTTTGTTGGAATTCAATAATTGAGCCATAGTCAAAACATTGACTGACTTACCTGAACCTGATTCACCAACCAAGCCAAGAACCTCGCCCGGATGAACATTATATGAAATGTCATCAACTGCGTAAAGAGTGCCATCACTCGTAGAAAAGTTAACTTTTAAGTTTTTAACTTCGAGTATGGGTTCTCTCAGTGAGTCTGTGGTTGGTTTAGTCATAGGCTCCTCAGTGTGTATCTGATTTGGCATAAACCTCCCTGAGGCCATCACCAATAAAGGTAAAGGCCAATAAAGTCAAACCAAAAGTCAAGGCAGGATATAGGACTAAATGAGGTAAACCTAAAATTTGAATCGTACCATCAGCAATCAAATTACCCCAGGATGGCATCGGCGGCCGAAGTCCCATCCCCAGAAGCGACATTCCCGATTCAGCCATCATAGCATCAGGAATACCAAAAGAGACCATCACAATAATAGGGCCTAGTATATTTGGAAATATATATTTACGGATAATGTATCCATCCTTAGCCCCTAAACATCTAGCTGCCTCTACATACTCATTGTTTTTTGCTTGTAAAACTTGACCTCGAATTAATCGAGCGTAATTCGCCCAAGTTGTTAAACCAATGGCGACAAAGATGGTCAACATCCCTCTCCCCATCACTCCCACAAGTAAGACCATAAGTAGAATTTGCGGAAAGGCAATCATAATATCAACTAGCCGCATCATGATCATGTCAATAACACCTCCATAATACCCAGATAAAGATCCCAGAATTGCACCAATCAACAAACCAATAATGACTGCTCCAACACCGATTCCAATCGCATTTCTTGCCGCGTAAATATTTCTAGAGAACATATCACGCCCTAATTGATCTGTACCAAACCAGTGACCCCAAGTCACACCTTCAACTTCATGACCTTTATCTACTTCATCATAATCATAAGGAGTAACTACAGGCGCTAGTACCGATATTAAAACTAATACAATGATATAGACCGCTCCAGCTAAAGCTAATTTGTTTTTGCTAAACTTTTGAAAACTTTTACTGAAACTACTTTCTTCAACAATTTTCGGAGAACTATTTTCCATAATTTATTCCAACTCAATTCTAGGGTCAATGACTGAATAAAGTAAATCGACAATAAAGTTGATAAACAAAACTGTCGCTGACAAAATCAACGTGACAGTGACTAACATCGGTGTATCACGCTCAATCATCGAGGTAACAAAAAGCCTCCCTAAGCCCGGTAGTTTGAAAACTTCTTCAACCAAAACTGAGTAAACAATCATATAAGCAAATGAAGGCCCCATCACCGTAATCACCGGTATTAATGACGATCTTAAAGCATGGACAGTAATAACGCGTGATTTATTGAGACCTTTTGAATAAGCTGTTCGTATAAAATCTTGTTCTAAAGTTTCTAATAAGGATGCTTTGATAAACCTAGCAACTTGAGCTAGTGGCCTCATCCCGAGTGCAATCGCGGGTAAAATAAGATGTTCAGGTCTCCCCCACCCACCCGCAGGAAGTCTCAAAAAGTCCAGTGGAAATGAATTACCCCATTCAAAATTCTTAACAAAAATGGAGAAAAACATAATTAATCCCACTGCAATTACATAGCTTGGAATGACAAGCCCCACCATAGAGACATTCATCAGTAAATAATCTATCCAAGTGTTTTTCTTGAGAGCTGCTATTATACCTAGTGGCACACCTAAAGCTAAAGCTAATAGTAGACCCATGAATGCAACACTTGCAGTAACTGGAAGCTTCTCTATAACAAGTGCTCCAATTTTAACATCCCGATCTTTGTAACCGACCCCAAAATCACCTTGTAACACATTTTGTAAATAGATTGAAATTCGAACATAGACTGGTTTATCTATATGAAAGTCTTCATTAAATTTAGCCTTATAGTCTTTGATTGATGCTCCACCATCAGCAATTGTTGCCTGTGTTTGCTCATAAATCTCTAGAAAATTACCAGGAACAGCATCCATGAGATAAAAGGTTAACGATATTACAACCAATAAAGAAATCATTGTTGAAATCAGTCGCTTAATTAAAAATTCAATCAACTTCATAATCTAATCAAGATACCCAAGGGTATCAACCTCCATGTATTGAAGATTAAATGCCGAGAGCCAAGCACCAAATTTATTAAGTACTACCCCTGAAAGCCAGGGCTTCTTAACATAAACTAGCTTCTGAGAATAAAGTGGGACAATCCAAGCTTGGTCTAAAATACTCTGCTGAAGGCGAGGGACAATGTCTTGAACTTGATCTGGCCCTGCACCTTTTAAGTCGGCAAGCATCCTCCAACCATCTAAATTTTGATCATTTTTTGAAATCTTGATGAATTTAATTTGAGCATCATATATTAATAATCTACACGACCTCCACAAATCAACTTTGTCTGCAGGAGTCATATTATCACTATACTTTTTGCGAACCATTTGATAGCTTTCATAAAAATTTGGTCTCATAATTTCATTTTTGAAATTGAGATTGAGTTCACTCTTTTTTAAACTATCTTGAGTAAATTGTATGTCTTCTGCTAGTTCATCTATAATTGCCCAATCAATATCGTCAACGCCTCTGGCAACCGTCGATAAATATTTTTTTTCAATTTCAAGTTTTTTAATTTTTTTCTTAGTCTCATATGGGTAGTTGTGATAATAATAGTTGTGCTCTGAAAGTCGCATCAAAGTCTGCGGAGTCTTGTATATCATCGGGCCTGTATACATTGTGACACCTGGGCGTTTAAATTGTGAGCCTTTATGATATGCTCCACCCCAAGAGTATTCATTTAACATTCCATCTTCCATGTTTTCAATCAGAACATTTAATCCAATTTCTTTCCATTGAGAATGTAATACTTCGGTAACAGACGCCCAACCGCGAGGGTCAGTACTAGGTGGTGCGAAGATGTATATGACTGGTTTGTTTTTAAAATATCCAACATCCTGTAAAAGTTTTTTTGCATGAGCGGGGTTGTACTTAAAACTATTTAGACCTTGAAGCATTGAATCAGATGGCGGCCCATAAACAGTTGTCGGGACAACACGGTTGCCCATTACTTTTTCAGCAATTACTTTCCGATCTATTGCCATTGCCAAAGCTTGCCGAATCTTAGGCTCTTCAAGTAAAGGGTTCAAGGTGCGTGCAATTTGGTAGCCCATAAAGCCAAGCTCTTCTTCTTCTACGTATTGATGTGAAATACGACCACCGGAAGTAACATATCTATAGTCACCAAGTGTTAATATATGGGCAAGATCAAGATCACCAGCTTCATAGTTTTGAACTTGGACAGTCAATCCACCTGGATGAAGTACAAAGCGGTCAACATTTCCACGTTTTCCTTGGTAGTGAGAGTTGGGGATTAATTCAACTTCGCCATCTGCTACAAACTTAGTTGGCATATACGGGCCATTGACAATAATATTTTCTGGCTTCCACCATTGCCGATTATTGGCAAGTGAGGTTTCATAAGAACCTTTATGGAGAGGCATGCCTGTACCTAGTATCATTTTGCCAGAGACATCCGCTGCTTCATTTAATTTGATTTCGATTGTGAAATCATCAATTGCTCTTAACCCTACTGAGTCCCATTCTTTCGATCCATTGTGATATTCATTAGCATTAACAACTTCATACATAAACGATGCCCACATTGGACTGCTATTGCCGGGCTTCAGAAAAGTTTTCCAACTATAAATAAAGTCATTTGCAGTCACAGGATCGCCATTAGACCACTTTTTATTTTTCTTTAGTTTATAAACCCATACTTTTCGGTCGAGAGAAATCTCAATTGAATCGGCCACTTTTAGGACGACATTTAGTTCATCGTCATAACCAACTAGACCTTCAAAGATTGTCCCTTGAGCGAGTACTTGTTGCTCTGCCCAAATGAAGGGGTTGAGTGACTTCATTCCATAAAAAGGAAGATTGACAACAATTTCAGGTGAACCATCAGCTTTAAATGTTTGTTCTTTTTGGCAAGCAACAAAAAAAAGTGCAGATAGAATAACTATCAATTTAATGGTTTTGACTTTGAACACAAAGGCTCCCTTCAAAGCAATACTCTGAGATGAAAAATATACTAATCTCAATTTATGAAAAAAGTTATGACGCTTTTATCTATCACTAATATTGTACCGTAAATATACGAAAAATGCACACCTCTTATGGTGTGCATCTTCAATTGCTAATATAATCTGAGCTTAGTCAATCAACGATTGAGCCACAAATCACTTAGAAAGAACGAAACTATCTTCTTTTCGCTCCAAAGTACTAGCTGAACCCATTAAGAATTCATCACAAGTAGCAGCTGCTTCGCGACCTTCAGATTGAGCCCAAACAACTAAAGATTGTCCGCGACGCATATCCCCCGCTACAAAAACACCGATTTTTGACGTTTTGTGATCCAAATACTCAGCTCTCACGTTTCCACGATCATCAAGCTCTACACCCAGATCAGCCAAAAGGCCTTCATGTTGAGGATGTAGGAATCCCATGGCAAGAGTAGCTAATTCACAAGGAATCTCACGCTCAGACCCTTCAACTTCCTTGAACCCTGGATGCTCAATATCAACGATTTTAAGTGCTTTTAAGTTACCATTCTCATCTTTGATGAATTCCTTAGTGCCCACAGCAAATTCACGTTTAGAACCAGGCACTACCGTTTGTTCTTCTTGCGAAGTAGATGTTTTAAAAGTAAAAGCAAAATTTGGCCAAGGCATCGATGCGGTGCGCTCTTCTGGAGGTATCGGCATAATTTCTAATTGAGTCACAGATCTGGCACCATGACGAATCGAAGTACCAATACAGTCAGAACCAGTATCGCCACCACCTATCACCACTACGTGTTTATCCTTAGCGGTAATTTGCACTGCACAATCTTCACCTAGGTGGTTTTTAATCATTCTATCACCGGCAACTACTGAGTTGTTTTGTGATAAGAAATCCATCGCAGGATGCACACCCACAGCGTCACGGCCTGTAATAGGAAGATCACGCGGTATAGTTGAACCACCCGCTAAAATAATTGCATCAAAGTTTGCTTGAAGATCAGCTGATGAAACATCGACACCCACATTTGTGTTTGTTTTGAATTCAATGCCTTCTTCTTCCATCACTTCTTGCCTGCGGTCAATGACCCATTTTTCAAGCTTGAAGTCAGGAATACCTTGACGAAGTAGTCCACCGATACGCTTAGCCCGTTCAAACACGACAACTTGGTGTCCGGCTTTATTTAGCTGAGCAGCAGCAGACAAGCCTGCAGGCCCTGAGCCTACAACAGCCACTTTTTTACCGGTTCTTTTTACAGGGGGTTTAGCATTTGCAGAACCATTTTTGTAAGCTTCTTCAGTAATGAAACGCTCGATATTGTGAATAGTCACAGCCGGTTGGTTAATTCCTAGTACACAGGAATGTTCACAAGGAGCAGGACAGATTCGACCCGTGAATTCAGGAAAGTTGTTGGTTGAGCTTAAGATTTCATAAGCTTCAGACCATGACTTACGATACACCGCATCATTAAATTCAGGTATAATATTGCCTAGTGGACAACCACTTTGACAAAAAGGAACACCACAATCCATACAACGTGAGGCTTGAGTGACAATACCATCACCAAACTCTTCATCCTTGTACATCTCACGATAATGCTTGATTCGATCTTTTGGATCCTCTTTTGAAGGAACTTCGCGCGTATTTTCTAAAAATCCACTAGGCTTACCCATTTATGGCCTCCATTTTTTGAGCACGCTCGTTTAGAACGCGTTTGTAATCCCTTGGCATCACTTTAATCATTTTGCTCATCGTCTCTTCCCAATTATTGAGAAGCTTTTGAGCAACATCTGATTTAGTAAATGCTAAGTGTTTAGAGATTTTTTCTTTTAATAATTCTTGATCTCCAGGCTCGATAGGATCTATATCCACAAGTTCAGTATTGAGATTCGATTTAAAGTTGTTATGCTCATCATAAACATAAGCGACTCCACCAGACATACCAGCTGCAAAGTTACGACCTGTTTCACCAAGGATAATAGTCAAGCCACCGGTCATGTATTCACAACCGTGATCACCAATACCTTCTACAACTACTTCAGCACCTGAATTACGAACACAGAAGCGCTCGCCAGCTAAACCATTGATGTAGGCTGTACCTTTAGTGGCACCATAGAAACAGACATTGCCGACGATAATGTTATCTTCAGCGACAAGTGAAGCTTTTTTGTCAGGGTAAATAACCAACTCACCACCAGATAAACCTTTACCATAGTAGTCATTAGAATCACCCTCGATTTCAAATCGAACTCCCGACGCCAAGAAAGCACCATGTGATTGACCCGCTGAACCACGGAATTTGATATCAATTGTCCCAGCTGGAAGACCTTCACCTTTGTATTTCTTAGAAATTTCATGTGATAGGATAGTTCCTGTCGCACGATCAAGGTTATTAATAGGAAGCTCTGCTGTTGACTTTTTACCACTAGCTAGCGACTCTTTAGCAATATCAAGTAAAGTCAAATCAAGGACTTCACCTAAGGCGTGATCTTGACCTTGAGAGTTACATAGACCTGCTTCTTCACCAAATGTCTCTTTAAATAGAAGAGTATCAAGGTGTAAGTTTTGGTATTTCCAGTGCTCAAGATTGTCTTTGAATTTCAAGTGCTGAGATTGTCCCACCATCTCTTCGATAGTTTTGAATCCAAGCTCTGCCATGATCTCACGAAGACCTTGTACAAGGAATTTAAAGAAGTTCACAACATGGTCTGGGTCACCAGCAAAACGTTCACGAAGACGTTTGTCTTGTGTTGCGATACCCACTGGACATGTATTAAGATGACACTTACGCATCATGATACAACCCTCAACCACAAGTGCAGCAGTTGCCACACCCCATTCTTCAGCTCCTAATAGACAAGCTACAGCTAAATCTTTAGGAGTTTTCATCTGACCATCAGCTTGAACAACAATACGTGAACGCAATTTATTTTTAACAAGTGTCTGATGGGTCTCTGCTAGACCAAGCTCCCATGGGAGACCTGCGTGTCTGATAGATGAAACCGGAGAAGCTCCAGTACCACCATCAAAGCCAGCAATAAGAACAACATCTGCTTTTGCTTTACATACACCTGTTGCAATTGTACCAACGCCAGCTTCAGAAACAAGCTTGACATTAACACGAGCATCACGGTTTGAGTTTTTCAAGTCAAAAATTAGCTGGGCTAAATCTTCAATTGAATAAATATCGTGGTGAGGAGGAGGAGAAATAAGTCCAACACCTGGAGTTGAGTGACGAGTCGCACCAATCCAGTCATCTACTTTGTGTCCCGGAAGTTGGCCACCTTCACCAGGTTTTGCACCTTGGGCCATTTTAATCTGAAGCTCATTAGCATTAGCTAAGTAATAGGATGTTACACCAAAACGACCCGATGCGATTTGCTTTATAGCAGAGCGTTCCCAGTCACCATTTTCTTTTGGTTCAAAACGAATTGGATCTTCACCACCTTCACCAGAGTTTGATTTACCACCTAGGCGATTCATTGCAATAGCAAGTGTTGAGTGAGCTTCATGTGAAATTGACCCGAAAGACATCGCACCTGTTGCAAAACGTTTGTAAATTTTTTCTGCTGGTTCAACTTCATCAATAGAGATTGACTTACCACCAGTGAACTCTAAAAGTCCACGTAGAGTGACAGCGCGCTCAGTTTGAGCATCTACTTCAGCAGTGTATTGCTTGAATTCTTCATAATCATTGTTCTTGGCAGAATTTTGAAGATGATGAATTGATTTTGGATTGAATAAATGTTTTTCACCACGATTTTTCCACTGATAGACACCACCCACATCAAGACGTGTGTTATGTATTGGAGACTCAGGGAATGCATGGCGATGCTTCACAAGTGCTTCGCGTGCGATATCGTCAGTAGAAAGTCCACCGATACGAGATACGGTTCCGGTGAAGTATTTATCAATTACAGGCTTAGATATACCTAAGGCCTCAAAGATTTGAGCACCATGATATGACTGAATAGTAGAAATACCCATTTTAGAGAATATTTTTAGAAGTCCCGCATCGATTGATTTTTTGAAATTTTCATAAATTTTATCTGTTGATAAATCACCATTGATACGACCTTGTTTGTTGAGGTCGTTTAATGATTCAATTGCAAGGTAAGGGTTGATCGCAGATGCACCATAACCGATAAGTGTTGCAAAATGATGAGTTTCCTTCACTTCACCTGCTTCAACGATGATATCACAAAGTGCTCTTACACCACAACGAATCAAATGGTGGTGAATAGCAGCAGTTGCTAAAACTGAAGGAATCGCTGCGTGGTCAGTATCTAAACCACGGTCAGATAGGATTAAGATTGAGTATCCCTCTTCAACGGCATCTTCGGCGTATTTGCAAATGCGCTTGAGTGCGCGTTCAAGACGGCCTTTTTCACCATCAGCTTTGAATACTGTTTCAATTGTTTTGGATTGGAAGTGAGAGTGGTCAATATAACGCAACTTCTCCACTTCAACATTAGAAAGAACAGGTGAATCAAGCTCAACTTTATGGCAATGTCCAGGAGTCTCTGCCAGAAGATTTAAATCTTTACCAACATATGTTTTAAGAGACATCACCATACGCTCACGAATAGGATCGATTGGAGGATTAGTCACCTGAGCAAATAATTGTTTAAAGTAAGAAGACAAATGTTGAGACTGATGAGAGAGAACAGCTAAAGGCCAATCAGCTCCCATAGAACCAGTCGGTTCTTTACCATCTTCAGCCATCGGCTTTAATATCATTTTGAGATCTTCAAAAGAATATCCAAAAGCTTGTTGATACTTTAATAGCAAAGAACCATCAGGTTGACTCATTGACTGCTGTGGAGCTGGTAAATCAGTGATATTGATTTTGTATTCTGACACCCAATTAGCATAAGGCTTTTGACCAGCAATCTGAGCTTTAAGTTCATCATCAGTAATGATGCGACCTTCTTCAAGATCAGCTACAAAAATACGACCGGGCTGAAGACGACCACGAAGAACCACATTGTCTGGCTCGACATCAACAACACCCGATTCAGAAGCCATGATGATAAAGTCATCTTTAGTCAACATATAACGAGATGGGCGAAGTCCATTACGGTCAAGAGTTGCGCCTACTACTTTACCATCTGTGAAACAAATAGAGGCTGGGCCATCCCAGGGTTCCATCAATGATGCGTGATACTCATAGAATCCACGACGACTTTTGTCCATTGTTGGGTTTTCTTGCCATGCTTCAGGAACCATCATCATAAGAGCATGAGGTAGTGAACGACCTGATAAAACAAGAAGCTCAAGTGCCATGTCAAAATTAGCTGAGTCAGATCCATTTTCATCACAAATAGGTTTGAGAAGTTCAAGCTCCTCTTGAGAGAAAAAAGCGGATTCAAATAAAGCTTCCCGAGCTTTAATCCAATTACGATTTCCACGAACGGTGTTTATTTCACCATTATGAGCGACATATCTGAATGGCTGCGCCAATCTCCATGCCGGGAAAGTATTTGTAGAGAATCGTGAATGCACAAGCGCAATAGAAGTCACTAAATTTTCATTTTGAAGATCTAGGAAATACATAGGAACTTGATCAGTAGTCAATTGACCTTTGTAAATCACTGTCTTGTGGGACATTGAAGTGATGTAAAACAAATCACCAATATTGGCTACTGATTCGCGTACAACTCGGTTTGTGCTATTGCGAACAACATAAAGTTTACGTTCGAGCTCTTCAGGACTTGCAGCGCCTTTGATGAATACATGCTCAAATTGCGGCTCAGTCTCTAGTGGAGCAATACCCAAATCAGAATTATCCGTAGGAAGAACACGATACCCAATGACTTCTAGACCAACATGAGTAGCACTGCGTTCAAGAATCTCACGAGCTTCTGCTCGTTGATTTTTGTCTTGAGGAAACAAAACAACACCTACACCATACTGATCAAAGGCAGGTAGCTTAAAGCCGAGCTTGGAAGCTTCTTGAATGAAAAACTCATGCGGTTTCTGGATTAAAATACCAGCGCCATCACCGGAACATGGGTCGCAACCAGTTCCACCACGGTGTTCCATTCTAGATAGCATCCCCAAAGCTTGAGTAATGACACTATGTGATTTACGATTTTTAAGGTGGGCAACAAAACCGATGCCACAGTTGTCATGCTCCAGCTCCGGAGTATATAGACCCTTATTTTCATTACTTTCATTACTGATTGTCATATAAATGGATCCCATTTGGATGAAAAGTCAACAATACACGCCTCAGAACGCCGAGAATGCAGATTATTCTTGTAATTTAGTAAAATTGTCAAATATTTAAAGGAAGCAAGATTCTTCTTGTCCGAATTGAGGTTGTTGGATTATAGGTTTTGAGTTTTTAGAGAAATAGCTTTTTATCTATAGTAAGTATATAGGCTTTAAAATTTGTTCTTCACTTAGTATTTTGGGAAAACAAATTTGAATTTTAAACAATTTATCAACCCTGAGAAGCCTTCTATTATGAATATTTATCAAGATTACATCAAAGAAATCGTAGAACGAAAAGATCAAGGTCTTCACCCAAAACCAATTGATGGTGATGAATTACTCACTGCGATCATTAGTCAAATCAAAGATAAAGACCACGCCCATCGTGAGGATTCTCTCAATTTCTTTATTTACAATGTCACACCCGGGACCACTAGTGCCGCAGGCGTCAAAGCACAATTTTTAAGAGAAGTCATTCTTGGTGAAGAACAAGTCAAGGAAATCACACAAAAGCTTGCTTTCGAATACTTATCTCACATGAAGGGTGGCCCTTCAATTGAAGTACTACTTGACTTAGCGCTCGGCAACGATGCTGCTATAGCCAAAGAAGCAGTCGATGTTCTTAAAACTCAAGTTTATTTGTATGATGCAGACATGGCTCGCCTTGAAGGCGCCTTCAAAAGCGGCAACGCTTTAATTAAAGAGCTTCTTGAGAGCTATATTCAGGCTGAATTCTTCACGAAACTACCTGAAGTTGATGAAGAAATCGAAATTGTTACTTTCATCGCTGGCGAAGGTGATATCTCAACTGACCTACTTTCTCCTGGTGCAGACGCACATTCTCGATCTGACCGCGAATTACATGGTCAATGTCTTTTTGAACATAACAAAGAGATGCAAAAAGAGCTTTCTGAGTTAAAAGCACAACACCCTGACAAGCGCGTGATGTTAATCGCTGAAAAAGGCACCATGGGTGTTGGATCATCTAGGATGTCTGGTGTCAACAACGTTGCTTTGTGGACAGGTATACAAGCAAGTCAGTACGTTCCTTTTATTAATATCGCTCCTATCATCGCCGGTACAAATGGTATTTCTCCGATTTTCTTAACAACTGTCGGGGTAACCGGTGGTATCGGTGTTGACCTGAAGAATTGGGTCAAAAAAGTTGATGCTGAAGGTCAAATTGTAAGAAATGCTGATGGCGAACCTATTCTTGAAGAAACTTATTCTATTAAAACCGGGACTGTCCTGACCATCAACACTAAAGAGAAGAAGCTTTATAAAGGAAATGAAGAGCTGATTGATATTTCTGCTGCTCTGACTCCTCAAAAAGTTGAATTTATCAAAGCTGGCGGGTCATACGCTATTGTATTTGGTAAAAAGCTTCAAACATTTGCATCTAAAGTACTTGGAAATGAAGCTCCTGTAGTTTTTGCTACTTCTAAAGAAATTTCCATTGATGGTCAAGGCCTGACTGCTGTTGAAAAAATCTTCAATAAAAACGCTGTTGGTACTACTCCTGGTCTCACTCTTCATGCAGGATCAGATGTTCGTGTCGAAGTCAACATCGTAGGTTCTCAAGACACCACTGGCTTAATGACTTCTCAAGAACTTGAATCAATGGCTGCTACAGTCATTTCTCCAATTGTTGATGGTGCTTACCAATCTGGTTGTCACACGGCATCAGTTTGGGATAACAAAGCACAAGCCAATATTCCTAAATTAATGAAATTTATGAATGACTTTGGTCTAATCACTGCACGTGACCCTCAAGGCAAATACCATGCAATGACTGACGTGATTCACAAAGTTTTAAATGACATCACCATAGACGATTGGGCAATCATCATTGGCGGTGACTCGCACACTAGAATGTCTAAAGGCGTAGCTTTTGGTGCTGACTCAGGTACAGTTGCTCTGGCTCTTGCCACAGGTGAAGCTTCAATGCCAATCCCTGAATCAGTTAAAGTGACTTTTAAAGGTGAGATGACCTCTTACATGGATTTCCGTGACGTAGTTCACGCAACTCAACAACAAATGCTAAAACAATTTGGTGGTGAGAATGTTTTCCAAGGTCGAGTGATTGAAGTTCACATCGGAACCCTGACTGCTGACCAATCATTTACATTTACTGACTGGACCGCAGAGATGAAAGCAAAAGCTTCAATCTGTATCTCAGAAAATGAAACCTTGATTGAATCTCTAGAGATTGCAAAATCTAGAATCCAAATTATGATCGACAAAGGCATGGATAATGCTCCAAAAGTTCTTCAAGGGCTAATTGACAAAGCCAACCAAAGAATTGATGAAATCAGATCTGGCTCTAAACCAGCTCTAACTCCTGATGCCAACGCTAAATATCATGCTGAAGTAGTTGTTGATCTTGATTTGATCGTTGAGCCTATGATTGCTGACCCTGATGTCAACAATGAAGATGTTTCTAAACGTTACACTCATGACAATATCAAACCGCTTTCATTCTATGGTGGAGAGAGAAAAGTTGATCTTGGATTTATCGGTTCATGTATGGTTCACAAAGGTGACATGAAAATATTAGCTCAGATGCTTAAAAACATTGAAGCTCAACAAGGCAGTGTTTCTTTCAATGCTCCACTTGTTGTTGCTCCCCCTACATACAACATCGTTGATGAGTTAAAAGCTGAAGGAGACTGGGAAGTTCTACAAAAGTATTCTGGGTTTGAATTTGACGACAATGCTCCTAAAGGCGCCGCTCGTACTAAATATTTGAACATGTTATACTTAGAGCGTCCAGGTTGTAATCTTTGTATGGGTAACCAAGAAAAAGCGGCTCCAGGCGATACTGTGATGGCAACATCAACTCGTTTGTTCCAAGGTCGTGTTGTTAAAGATACCGCTGAGAAAAAGGGTGAGTCTTTACTTTCATCTACTCCAGTTGTAGTTCTTTCTACAGTCCTTGGTAGAACACCTACTTTGGAAGAGTACAAAGCTGCAGTTGATGGGATTAACTTGACTAGCTTTACTCCGTCTCAGCTAGAGATGGTTGGATAATGATTCATTGAATCAGATGCTTCTAATTGAAGTGGATACCCTTGTATGAGTAAAAATATTGGCGACTACCCAAAAGGAAGTCGCCTTTTTTATGGTGTATTTTGAATGATATAGTTTCACAAGGGGGGAGGCTCTGGCCTGATGTCCTCAATCAGTTCTTAAGACAACGAACTAAGTATCCTTAACTCTTATTGCTGTTGCAATTGTAGAATTAGTCGTTGTTATAGATAACCCTATCAAATTTTTGAACCATAGACCACACTTGAAACATCCTAATTCAAATCAACAATTTACCTAATGGCAGAAAATTGAAAAATTTATACATTACTGCACAGATGTTCAGTATTATCTTGAGAGTTACATGAGTCAAGCACTAGAAGTCCTACAAAACACCTTTGGTTATCCAGCCTTTAGAGGTCATCAAGAAAAAGTCATCCAAGGACTTATTGATGGCGAGTCAAGTCTTGTCCTGATGCCTACAGGTGGCGGCAAATCAATGTGTTACCAAATTCCATCTATTGTACGCTCGGGTGTTGGCATCGTCTTCTCCCCACTCATTGCTCTCATGCAAGATCAAGTTGATGCTTTAAACCAAGTGGGCGTCTCAGCGGCCTTTTGGAATTCAACTTCTAGCATGGAAGAAGTCAAGCGTATTGAATCTCTCGCTCTAGCTGGAGAATTAGACCTTTTATATATAGCGCCTGAACGTCTTAATTCTGATTACTTTAACTCATTTCTAAACCGAATTGAGATTTCTCTCTTTGCTGTA
>CAWVXU010000056.1:0-18430 GCA_963934255.1 uncultured Fibrobacterales bacterium | reverse complement strand
TCTGACCACTGTAAAAAATGATCTTGGTAATTTTCTACACTTTCTTTAAAAGATTTCTCTTCGTAGCTCAAGACATTGCTATAAACTACCATATAGGGTTTAGTTTGGTTTTTGTCTTTTCGAATTTGTGCTAGGCGCTCTACCTTTGCTTCAAAATCTTTTTTAAAATTACTTCCCTTACGAACTTCATTGTGTTCTTTTTCTGAAATTCCTGACGATGAAAATCGGATTTCATCTTTTTCTTTATCAACAACTCCATTCATCATCTTTTCAGTAAAACCTGTGCCATTAGTAAAGATGGTTGTCAACACCCCAGCTTTTTGAGTCATTTCTAAAAAACCTATCATCTCAAGGTGTAGTAACGGCTCACCAAAATCACTCTGTCGTATTGCTGATTTGTGTTTGGCACATTCATCAACATTTTTCTGAAATACTTTTTTGTCCATCGATCCGATAGGACGGTCCATTAATTGACGAGAACAATATAAGCAACTTAAATTACATAGGTTTGTTGGTTCTACAGTAACAATTAAAGGAAACTTTATTTTGTCAGATTTTTCTATTGAGTGAAGCAAAGTGTCTCTTTGCCATAGTTCAAAATACGGATCGAATTTTTTTTCTGTCTTATATTTTACCATATTCTCATCCCATTAAATTATGTACTAATCAATTGTGACAAAACAAAGATTAGAATCAAATGCTTGTCTTTCTAATTTTCCAATTTTGAGACCCACTGATTCGATTAAAGCTAGTGTTTCTCCTGGAGCATTTGGATCATTAATTTCATCAAATGCTATGATTGCCCCCTTGGGCATCCTTGGTACAAAATACTCTAATGCTGCTTTAGTTGGAGCATAAACATCAAAATCAATGTGCATTAATGCCACAATGATATGAGGGTTCTTTTCAATATACGATGGAATCGTTTTTGTCGCATCCCCTTGTACTATTTCCACTTTTGGGATTTGTGATAAAACCCTTTGACTATCATGTGCTTTGATGCTTGTCTCTAACTCGAGGATAGATTGCTTGTTTCGAAAGTCAACCCAATCTTGATTGTTCTCATATAGTCCTCCTTGATCTTTATCATTGACATGAGTAAAGCCATCAAAGGTATCAAATCCAATAACCCTTCTACTATGGTTATATGGCTCTAGAATAGACGAAAAATGTAACCAACTAAAAAGGCCTTGGCCTAAGTTAACTCCACCTTCTACTATGGAGCCATGAATCCCAGTAACTCGTTTGAAAATCTCATATCTATTCAAAAAATTTGCAACTACTGGACGTGGAGTAAATCGAGCAAAATGGTGAAATTTCTCAGTTTCACCAAGAGTACATGCGTCTATATTTTCTTCGTAAAGTGAATTTGACATTTTAGATCCTTATTGGTGCCGACCAAACTGGAGGCGCTTTTAATAAATAGTTTCTTACTTGAGGAATGATATTTGTTTGATAATATTCCATCGAATATGGACTATATGTTTCTTTGGCTAGTACCTTGGTATATTGATGTTCAGGATTATTTGAGTCAAATCTCATCACTACAATTAAACGTAGCGAGTTTTGCTCTTCTTGCTTAGGACTCGTATGATGTACTAGGCGGTTTAAACAAACAATATCGCCAGGGAGAGACTCTAAGCTTTCAACTTTTTTAGTTAAATAGCTTTCTTGATTAGGCAACTGCGCATGCCAAATACCCTTTATAGGGTCTTCATGTGCTTGATGTACTACAGGCCCTAACAAATGACTACCAGATAAAAACTTTACTGCAGATTTGTGCTGTGAAATAGTTATTGGAACCCACATGGTAACACTTTTGGTTTTACCAAAAGTGTTGATATCCTGATGCCACCCTTGAAAAAAACACGCCTCCCAAGGGAAGTAAATTTGGGTTTTTAATTCGCATAGTTTAGCCTCTTGAAAACTTAAATTCTCTAGAATTTTTTGAACTACTCCCGTTTTAGGTAGCTCTTGTAAGTCAGGAATCTGCTGTAATTCTTGATAAAATTCATTTCTTAATTCTGGATTTGTTCTAATTCGTTGATTTAAGTTTTCTGCTAAAGCCGATTTATCTAATTCTTCAATTTTGGTATCAAAAATTTGAGCAATTCTTTCTTGAATTTTTAATACCAAAGAATTTACAGAATTTTTGTGACTGTAATATCCATTTTGTTTATACTCAACAATCCAGCTCAATGGTTCATCCTTTTTTAATAACTAAAGCATGATTTAAAATTAAACCATTTAGTCCAGAATTATCTAAAACATACAAAGCTTCTAGAGCTGTATTCACTATAGGGAATCCATGAAGATTGAAGCTTGTATTTAATAACGCACCACGACCTGATAACGTTTCAAAGGCTTCTAAAATTTCAATTAATTCAGGGTTATTCTCTATGATTTGAGGTCTTGCACTATGATCAGATGGATGACAAGCAGATCGCATAGATTCAAATCCAAGTGAAGTAGTTTCAAAACCAATTGTCATATAGGGTGACCTTAGACCTTTGGGGTTTATTAAGTATTTATCAGCATACTGCGGTAATACCATTGGCGCAAAAGGCATCCAAAAATCACGATTTTTAACCATCGCATTGATAGTCTCTTTTACATGCGGCAAAGTTGGATCAGCTAAGATACTTCTATTGCCTAAAGCTCTTTGTCCAAATTCCATGTGCCCAACACTACGTGCAAGAATTTTACCTTCTACTAAAAGTTGTGCAATACGTTCTGGATTTTCATTTCCATATTCGATGGTATATTTTTCTAAATCAAGCGTAGCTAACGCTTCGTTTTCATCTGCCTCTGAATGATTTGGCCCTAGATACAAATGGTTTATCGGGGCTAGACTTGAAATTTCACTATCCTCGAAGCTAAAGGGAGCACTTAACACTAGCGATTCGTCGCTAGCTGATCCACCTACAAATAGATTTTGTAAACTTTCTATTTTAGCGACCTCCCCCATTGCTTTAATATTCATCGCTACACCACCTGCAATTACAACATCCTGGATTTTGGTGTGGGAAATTGCATTGGCTACCCATTTACATAAGAGCTCTTCTACCCATTTTTGTAAGCCCCATGCAATACTGTCAAACCGAATTCCCTCAAGCCTCTCTTTAAACCACTGGTAGCTATCTGTAGGTTTGATTTTCCAAACAAACTCGATACCTTCAACATCTAAGGTTTCAGCAAAGACATTGTATGCTTCCATTGAGTATTTGGGTTTTCCATAGGGTGCAAGACCCATGACCTTAAACTCATGTTCATTAGGTTTCATACCAAGTAACAATGTCATGTATCTATATATTCGAGCTATACTACATTGATTAGTTGCATAAATTCTTTCATGGTTTCCATTTTTATCAAATTTTGAGATAGTTGCATTTAACCCATCTCCTTGGCCATCAACAGTTAAAGCTAAAACTTCTTTATTTTTCCAACCTGAAGCTAGGTAGGAATACAAGGCATGACCATGATGATGTTCCTGGTATTTCACTTTTTTATAGGAAATATTTAGATAGGCCGCTAAAATTTTACCTCGGTCTGTTGCGTAATCTATAGACTCATCCCTTGGAGATAGACTCCAATACTCAGTTGGATATTGGCTAGAGTCGCATTTGTGCGACATGATTTTATTATAATCTAGTTCTTTACCTTCTAATAAATTTGGTAGCCAATAGTATTTTTGTTCATAGATATAATCTTTAATATTCCAAAGTGCTGGACGCGTCCATTGGTGAAATCTATCCTGATGTTTAGAACAAACTACTACATAATCCAAATCTGACCCCTGAAGATTGAACCTTTTCAAACAATCATCTATGGCTAATCTAGGGAAAGCATCGTCATTTTTTTTACGACTAAATCTTTCTTCGTGAGTTGCTGCCACCACAACTCCATCTATTGCTAATGAAACACTGGAACAAATTCCCCAATAAATTGATAATATTTTCACTTCTGTTTACCTTTGTATATCTCATAATAGGAAACTAAATCACCACCAAAACTCATTTTGTATACGCCTCTCTTTGGGCTATTCACACCCTCAAAATCAATACTATTGACCTGATAATTTTGTTTCAAATAAAAGAAGCTGTTCCAAAAACAATGCGTGCCTTGGTAATTAGCTTTATGCTCGACTGATCCCGCCCCAAACAGATAATACGCGCGACGTTGATCCCACACCCAAAATGTGGTATAAAGAAGATTTCCTAAGTGATCTCTTGTGGTTGTCAAAATTCCTTGACTTTTCTCAATCGCTTTTTGCATTAAATTTCGCATACTATCTATTTTATCGGTATTTATTTCAATTCCTTGACTTTTCATTAGTTCTCTGTAAAACTGTAATAACTTTTCTATAGAATCAGGTTCAACGTGAAAAGTGGCACTCTCTCTTTTTGCTTGTTTCATGTGCCTCTTACGTAAAATGTCGAGGTTCTTCCAAATTGGGCAGTTATCTTGATTTTCTTCCAAATCAGAAATATCTAATCGAGAGGTATATCTTAGATCTACTTTAAACTTTGCCTCAGGGTTTGGATTGTGGTATTCATGCCACAAAAACGCTCTAGTATCTTTATACTCAGGTGAAAAAGCGATCGTAATTGATTGGTATTCTTTGGTTAACCACTCTACAACAAAACAGTTCATTTCATATTCATGACTATTTCTTTTTGCCTTCTTGAGACCTGAAGTAGTTCTGAAAAGAATCCCTCCGTGGATAATTAAATCATGTAACTGAAGTTCTTTAGAATCATCTAAGTCTAATAACAATAATCCTCCAGTTAATTCATCTCCTCGATAAACACCCATAGCTTGGTATTGAATATTTAAAGCATCAAGGTAAAAGGTAGATGTAAAAACTGTGCCTTGCTCACTTTGATTGACAAGTTCATCCCACTGACTAGGCTCTACTTTGTTGATTCGAAAATTAGGCATCTAACATACCTTCGTTTATTAAAAATTCAACTTCAGCTTCAACTAAAGATTTTTGCATTTGGAGAGTTTGAGCGATCTGAGATAGACTAAAGGATCCATCACAATAAAACAATATCCATAATCGTAGATCTAAAGCACTTAGGTTTGTACCTGGTAAAAATGTACCTCCGTCTGTTGAGTACAAATTTCTAGGCCCCAGCATATACTCTCCACTGATAGTTTCTTTTCGTTTTGGGAAACGTTCAGACTCAATGGATTCAACCCATTTTTGGTGAACTTTTAATGAGCGCTCAAGTTGAGAAGCACTGACATTCTCTAGATTATCTAAAGAGCTGTGATACTCCGCATAGTCATAGTATTTACTTTGATGTAAAGAACAACTTGGAACTCTTAACCCTGGTGCAGAGTATTGTCGTTCATCACTACCATGAGGATCAAATTTATATTTTTGATACTTATAAGCATTTTCATCCATTGTTTTACAAAGTGTTGTTTCTAGCCAATGGTTCTCTTTAAATGGTGCTTTATATGTGAATTCTCCTGGACCTGCACATGTACTCATTATTATAGCAGCTTGTATTTTATGCCAGTGACTTTGGTTATAGTAAGACCAAGCTAACGCCCCTATTGTTTCAGGGACCCATATTAGTTTCCAAGTATATTTTAGAGTTTTCTTTTGCGCTAAAAATTGAGCTAGTGCTGATGTCATTACAACACCACTTAAATTATCATTAGCCATACTAGGGTGACAAATGTATGTTGAGACTAATATTTCTTCATCTGAAGTACCCGGGAAAGTAATCTCACCATAAGGCATGTCCTTTGCTTCATGACTGGTTTTTAACTCCACCAAGTAATCATCTTCATCTCTAAGCCATGATTCTATATCACTTTGAGATGTACAAAATCCCCAATCGTCCTTATAATAATAGGTTCGATAAGGAATCGCCTCAATTAATTTTTCATGCGTGTGTATTTTATTTCTTAAATATTGACCACTAATTTTACCAGAAAAAGAATTAGAATGGCTAACTACCTTCAAGGTATGATCCATACCATCAAACACTAAATTACCTTGAGTATCTAGAATTTTGGCTTCGTGTAAAGTCCAATATTCCGGGATTTTCCAATCCCAAACTTTTTCATGTATCTTAAAGTTTTTTATTTCAAGTTGAGGAATGTATTCTCTTAAAATCTCTAAGGTAAGCTGATTATCTGGACCCGAAAGACACCTTCTTAATGGAAATAGTCTTTCAAGACATCCCTTTAAGTCTTCGCCTGTTTGTAAAGACAACTTCTTTTTAGAACTCATTATTCTAAATATCCCCACTTTAAGACAGTATCTTCCAATAGGCCCTGAGTTAAAGTCATACCTAAAACTTCATGGTAGTTTCTTGGAGAGATACCTGAGGCAGGTCGTTTCCAAGTTAAATCTTCCTTGGATAATTTATGTCCTTTGGGTAAATCCTTTGTGATTACCAAGCTTCGGCGAGCATTAAGTCTTGCTATTTCTTCCTTAGGAGAACTAACAATTTGATTTTCTCCCAATAAGGCCATTGTATGAGACCAATCATTTCTGAATTTTTGCAAATCTTTATAATCCATTGCATGGTAATGGTCATTGCCAGGTAAACTCTTATCATGAGTGAAATGTTTTTCTATTAGGCTAGCTCCTAATAAGGATGCGGCCTGCAAGGTTTTCATATCCTTAGGCAAAGTGTGATCAGAATATCCAACTCTAATATCAGGGAATCTTTCCCGTAGAGACAATATTCCACCAAGATTTGCTTGCTCATCAGGAGTGGGGTAGTTTAATACACAATGTAAAAGGCAGATGGGTACCTCATATTCCTCTATCCACGATACAGCTTCTTGTACTTCATAGAGAAAACTTGCTCCAGTAGATACTATCATAGGTTTCCCATACGCTGCCATTTTTTCAATCATCGGTCTATTTGTGATATCAGATGAAGAAACTTTGAAACTAGACATCAGAGGGTTTAAGAACTCAACCGATTCGACATCAAAAGGAGTACTCATAAATTCTATATCCGCATCTTCACAATAACGTGCTAATTCTTCATACTCTTTTTTCCAAAATTTATCATGCTTCTTAAATAGTTCATATTGGGACGTTGTAGGCTCTTGGTTTAGGTCCCAATAAGAAGGTGAATCTTTAGAGGCAATAGTTGAGGCTTTGTAGGTTTGAAATTTAATTGCATCAGCTCCACCTAATTTGGCTTCATCTATCAATCGTTTCGCAGTATCCATTGAGCCCTCATGATTCACACCCGCTTCTGCTATAATGACGGGGTGTTTCACTGGAAATTTATTCCTAGGTGTTTGGAAATATTCATTTAGATTCATTTTTTACCTGCATTTACATAAGAGTCTACCTCATGAATTATCTCGCGTGCATTCATGGTGACATTAAAGTTAAATTTATTTAGATAGATATAATCGTCCCATGTATCAATGTCAAATTTCAACTCGGGACGGCAAAGTTTGGAATCTTTTGGGTTATAAGTTCCGAAATGAAATAATGTTTTATTTTCTCGAAGCACATTGAACAAATGTTCTCGTTGCGCACCTTTTGCATTTGAAAAAATCCACTCTAATGTTTGGAAACTTGTTATCTCCGCCCCAAGTCCATCTGGAAATTGATTATTTAAAGGGATGTGATTCCAACTATAGTCAACTGAGTTTTTTAAATGAAATTCAATTAATTCATCCACTAATTCTGGGCAAATTAATGGATTATCAGCACAAACACGGACTACTTGTGTACAAGCTAATTCTTTAGCGGCATGATAATAGCGTTCACATAAATCTTCTGAAGACCCTTGAAAGATACGGACTTCTTGGGGGATGCATTGTGCTAGTACCTTTGCGTCTAATTCATTATTTGGTATCGCAATTGCAACACCTTCTACATTTTTACATTTCATTAAACGTTGAATAGACCAGCTAAGTATAGATTGTCCTTTAAAGTGCAATAGCATTTTATTTTTTAAGCGGGTAGATCCTAGTCTCGCCTGTATGATAATCCAAACTTTTTCTTCGTGTTTCATAGAAGACTTAGAATTTTTTGAATCACTTTATCTTTATTTTGTAAAAAGTTAAATGATTCCATAGATTGATATAAGCTCTTACGCACCGATGTATTGCAAACTAATTCTTCTAGATGTTGAACCACTTTGTTTTTATCCTGTAGCTCATCATAAACTCCCAAGTTGATAAAGCCATTTTCCTCTACAGTAAAACGATGTGTGTGTTCTCTCGGGTGGTGTGCCAAGATAATTGCAGGAATATTCATATGAGCTAACTCATAAGTCGTCCTACCATTTGAAGATATTGCAACTTCTGTAGTTTCCATTATTCTTGAAATAACGCCTGTTTCGAAAGTACAATTAAAGCCAGAGTAATTCATTTGGGTTAAATAAAAAGTTAATTCTTCCTTGTATAAATAGCCTGTTCCGCAAACAATATTCACATTTAATTTGTTTTGAATAGAAAAATTAGTGATTTTTTTTAATACTCGTAAGGTTAAATTACTTGGGTCACTTCCACCGAAGGTTAATAAAACATTCCCCACATTCTCGCGGAATGAGTGCACCTTTGCCCCTACGAATTCGTCCCGTAGAAAAGAGTACTGGTGTCCCCAGCAAACATGGTCTCCAGAGTATTGTGGTTGATCATATAACTCATTTACCACTAAATCAGCAAACTGAGCTCCCTCTCCAAGATCTTCGAAGTTGACCACTTTTATGTTAGCATTTTGCAAAGCCAAAATTTCTTCTTTTTGTGTATTTAGAATATCATTAATAACTAGATCTGGATGTAAATCAAGAATATTTTTAATCTCTTCACCTTTTGAACAACTTTTCAAATAATAATCATAACCCGCAATTTTATTTAAGGCTACATCTGAATCGCTATCACATAAAAACAATACTTCGTGGTTGGTGACTTCATGAGCTAAGGTTAAAGAACGATAAATATGACCCATGCCAATTTTATTACTCCCTATCACTCTAAATAAGATTCTTTTTCTTTCTATTAATTTTTCAACCACCCACCAGTCATGAAAAGAAGCTATTTCAGCATAAGGTTGATGAATTACATATGGATGATATGATTCCTGACCTTTGCTTATTACTTTTCGAGGGATTAATATAAAAGCTCTCATAATTCTGTAATATTGCTTAGCATCGCTTAGCTGTATAATTCCCTTTGGAGATTCCATACCATCCACTTTTACTTTTCTTACAGAAATAGTTGGGTGTTCACCACTTTTTAAATAGTGACCCCAAGCTTTAAGAATAGTATCTTTTTTTATTAAAGGACAATAAGGCCAGAGAAGCATTAAGTGTTCACTTGAGGGTAATCCACTGATTATATCCTCTAAATTCTTAATTACATCCTCTTTTAATTTCAACATTGAATCTCTATAGCATGAAATTCCTTGTCGCTGGCACAACAATTCAATTTCTTGCGAGTCAGTAATAACCCAAATATTTTCTTTCAGCTCAATTGTACAGGCTAAATCTAGTGCACGTTGAATCAGCATTACACCGGCAATTCTTTTGACTAAATCATTATCAAAAGCCACATCTTTTTTAACTGCCGGAATAACAATGATTCGATTCACACAAGACCACAATGCTTAGCAGTTTGTATAATGGATTCAGATAAATACTCAATTTGCGTATCTTCCAAACAATGATGAAATGGAAAGGAAAGCATAGTATCAAAAAAAGAATCCGAATTTGGACAAATAGCTTTGCCTAGGCCTAATTCCTGATAAAATGGATATCTGTGAAGTGGGTTATACTGAACCACACCTTGAATTAAATATTTTTTAGACAAGTGTGAAAGGAATTGATCTCTTAACTTTGTTGTTCTTAACTCTGCCACCAATAAATGGTAAGTATGTGATTCATCCTCAACTCGGTGAAATTTTAGACCCTCAATGTTTTTTAATTGATCCATCACCCAAAGTGCACGAGTTCTTTTTTCTTGATTCATTTGATTTAAACGATCTAATAATAAAGTCCCTAGGGCGCATTCAACTTCTCCCAAACAAAAATTATGCGGTAAGATTATTTTATCATTTAACTTTGGGAGTACGACATCACCCATCGCAGGCTTCCAATAACACTCTCTGTCACCCAAATAAGGCGCATGTCCATTGTGTCTTATTAATGGGATGATCTCTGCATATTGAGCATCTCTAACACTTAACATTCCACCTTCACCTAGTGTGGTTAAGTTTTTATGGGAATGGAATGACGCAACAGAGAAATCACCTAATTGACCTGTTTTGTAATTGTCTCTACTGGCTCCAAGTGCTTGTGCGTTATCTTCAATTACCAATATATTATGAGTATCTGCCCATTTTCTAATACTAAGCATATCAACCGCAAAACCATACAAGTGAACTACAACGATCACTTTTGTTTTTGAGCTTCTGCATAATTCATATTGCTCTACTTGCGAAACTCTTGTAATAGGATCCATATCTACCCAAGTAATTTGAGCACCTTGTTTTACAAATGGATATGCAGAGGATGTGAAGGTATGAGTAGGTATAAGAACCTCACCTTCGGAATCTAATTGACATAATTCAGCAGCTAATTCTAGACCTGCTGTTGCATTTGAAACCGCAAAGGCATATGGAACACCAAGAACTTCACAATATTTTGTTTCGAATTTTGATTTTTCTACGCCTTGAGTGAGTGGAATTGCACCCCTCATTACTCTTAATACCTCTTGTTCTTCGACATGAGTATATTGATGCGATCTCCCACTGAAGGGTATCTTCCAGTCCATTAAATCCCCTTAAAAATTTGTCTGATTTTTGTGTCTGAAAGTATCTCTCTCCAGGCAGAACCTAAAGCGTTTTCTAAAGGCTTAGTATGAATTATAGTAGATTCTCGCAGCCGATTAAAGCCTTTTTCATCTAGGTCGATATTCATAGAATCTGGCAAGGTAATTCCTTGGATTTTGGTAAATTCTAACATCTCTTTAGCTGCATCGGGGTAATACTCCTCAAGAGCCCTAAGAGCCACACAGTTTGACACTCCATGCCTTGAGTGGTGCACCATAGATAATCCAGCTGAAAAAGGGTGTACCAAACCAACAAGACTATTACCAATAGCCATACCACCCAATAAGGAAGCTGTCATCATTTTTTCTCGAGAGTCATCGCTCATCATATCATTTGATGTAAACACTTCCCTACAAAGCGCTAACGCCTCTCTAGACCAGGCATCGGAAAGTGCATGACGATAATTACCTTTCAGTGATTCAATACAATGAATGTATGTATCCATACCTGTATAAAAATACTGTAATCTAGGTACAGATTTACTCAAGCTTGGATCTAAGATTAATTCATCAAATACCGTATGGGGCGAATTCATACCTAGCTTCAAGCCTTTTTTTTGATTCACCATCACACAAGTTCGAGAGCCTTCAGAACCGGTTCCAGATAAAGTTGGAATTGCAATTTTCCAAGGGGCAGCGTTTTGAACTAAGTCCCATCCCTGGTAATCTTCAGCTTTACCTGGATTTGTCTTCAGATTCGCCAAAGCCTTAGCAATATCCATAGTGGAACCTCCACCAATAGCAACTACAGCGCAAGGGGCTTTGATTTTGTCAGTTTCTTTGACATATTGGTCCACTAGTTCAATTGAAGGTTCGGTTGATGTATCCACATAAATCCAACAATCATCAGCGTCTCTAGACACATCAATATTCAATGGGTTTTCTTTAAAGAAACAATCTACTAACCAAATTACAGGAGAATTTACTGCTTGACGCCTAATTTCAATCCGTTCTCTTAACAACTCAGACTGATTCACACCAAAGTGAATATGTTGAGGAGACCGATTTGTTAAAGGTTTCATAAATCCTCCTGGATATGATCAATACTTGTAGTAAAGTCTTCTTGGTTCAAATAGTTTTGAACCAGCAACGGTCTTCCATGTACACTTGAATACTCTTCTTTTGTTTTTCTAGGCATATAGCATCTACGACAAATATCTATCTCTTTAAACCCATCTTTTTTCAAATGCCTTTTTCTGAAATTATTTAAAGCCTCACTGTGCCATAATTCGTGTATTGTATTTTCATATGAATTCCCAACTGGATGGTCCGTCTCTTCATCGTTTGTGCAAATCATTACTTGTCCATCAGCACCAATAACTAATCTTTGATATAGCATTGAACAAGCAAAGTTATCTTCATAGGCTAGAATATCTTCAGGAATTTCTCTCATGTAATCAACTAATGGATTAAATGCAACTAAATCAGAATGAGGAGCGTAGGCTTCATAGTATTCATCTGGATTATTTTGCATTGCAGGCCAAATCCCTTGAATTTTAACAGCAGGCTTTACTTTTGCTTGAGATTCTTTTTCTTCTTTGAGATTTTTTAAACCTTGAATCATCTCCTCAAATTTTATGGGAAATCTAATTTTATTATATGTTTCCCCCACACCATCACATGAAATTGTTAACCAATCAATACCTGAATCAACTACTTTTTTGCACCAACTTTTATTCTTTAATTTTGATCCATTTGTTAAGCTTGACACTTCTAGGATACCTTTGGATTTCGCATAATGAACAGCCTCTAAAAATTTAGGATGGAGTGCAGACTCTCCTCTTAAGCTTAACCTTATTGAGAAAACATTATCCTCTACCTCATCAATAATTTTTTTAAACAATTCAAAATCCATTAGTTTCGCGTTTACTTTTTTTTTGAATGAATCAGTAATTGTATAACACATAGGACAACTTAAATTGCATAATGATGAAAGCTCAATATCAAGGTGTAAAGGATATTCTGGCACCTTTAAATTTTGCGGGTACTCATACCATTCTTTACGATTTCTTAGATAAGCCTCCTGGTGACCCGCTCCTCTAGTCCCCTCAAAAGCTTTTTCTCTTTTTTCTGTGTCTAAACTATAATTCCCTTTATTCACAGGAATATTTTTTTCATTTTTCATAATAATTCTCTTTAAGTTTAAAATGAGTGGTCACCAATTCTTGTGCTAGTTCTTTTAAAGAATCAATGCTTGGTTCAAACAAGTAGTAATCCGGCTTTATGGGGGCTTCGTATACTTGACCAAGGCCAGGCATGTTAGCTTGATTTTCTTTTTTATATAACCCCTTAGGATCTCTAGCAATCAAAGTTTTCATATCACATTTAATGTAAATCTCAATATAACATGATAAATTTTCTTTATTCCATTGATGTATTTCATGGAACAAACTTATGGTAGATACAACAACAGGTACGTTTTGTTCTGCAATTAATTTAGCAAACTTACAATATTGATAAGCTCCATTTAAACGGCTTTCTCGAGTATACTTGTAGCTTGGGTCATCAATAACTTCTCTCATTTTATCACCATCAACACCAATGACTTTTGTTTGCTTACGGATTTCTTGTAATAGAATTTCAGCAAAAGTGGACTTTCCGCTCCCAGAAAGTCCAGTAATCCAAAACACAGGTGTAGACTGAACCTTAGTCATTACGTCTAGCTACCCAAGCTCGAGTTGAGTAGGTTGCTTCAATGAAGTCTAAATCAGCAATGCGTTCATGAATCCAGCTTATGAATTTGTTAAATCTATCTTCACCAGCTTGAACACGAATGTCATTCACTGATTCCCACAAGCCAATATATCGTTCTTTACTTTGCTTCTCTACATGTGTAGATTCTAAATAAACAACATCCTTGAATAATTTAGTTGCTGATAATTTTTCAGTTAAATCTTGAGTAAAACTAGACCTACCACTTGATACTCTTTTTAACTCAGGCACTATTTCTTTTAATTTATTTTCAATTTCGACTAAGAGTGGGTTTACTGCAATCAGTCTTGGATTCCACAAAGCCACAAATAAGCCACCTGGTTTTAGAACCCTATGGAACTCTTTTGTTGCCAAGTTAAAATCTGGCCAATGAAAAGAAGAAGCCATTGTCACTAAGTTCACACTATTATTCTCTAGTGTAGTTTCTTCTGCAGGTGCTTGAATCCAGTTTATATCTGGAAAAGCAATTTCACCTTGCGATTTCATATCTGAGTTTGGCTCAATTGCTGTAATGACAGTAACTCCGTGATCTTTCAATATATTTGTCCAAATACCAGTACCAGCACCAACATCCACAGCTTTAAAATCATCTATATTTTGATTTTCTCTACTGATTATTTTGGCTATTTCATGAGAGTAACCTGGTCTATACTTCCTATAATTTTCAGCTAAACCAGTAAAATCTCCGTGTTTCATACATCTCTCCAATCATGTAGCCATTTTTGATTGTTCTGATCAAATTCTTGAATTTGTGCCTCAAAACAAGCTAAGTCTTCCTTGTTATCGGCTTCTATCCAGCCTCCCTTGAGGGCGACTACTTGAATTTTCACCTTATTTTTCAACAATAACCTTAAAGTTGTTGTCATATCCAACTGGTTTTGTTGAAGTTCAGGTAAATGAAGTCTCAATTTTTGTAATTGCCTCCAGCCATCAGGTTTAAAGCGCAACATACCCATGTATTGCCCCTCTATTTCATCAACGGACTCACATTTTTCCCCAATATCAATCAAAAAATGGTCTTTTGCCTTGAAACTCTCAGCATCACCCAAAGGGTTTTCATTTCTCAAAGACCATAATTTTAACCAGTCAAGGTCATAACTTATCGCTATTGAAGCTTCATCATTCCAAGGTGTTTCGATAAATTCTCTGATATGCGAAGGCTTCACTACGATATCTGAATAACTTACCAAACATTCTTCCTGTTGTAAATAAGAGTCAGCACAGACAAGCGTGGAAACCATATTTGTGGTTGACCAATCTGGGTTCTCTAAAGTTTTAAAATTTCCTTGAATCAAATCTCCTTTATACCCCCTGACAACAACAATATCTTGTATCGATGCTTGCCTAATTGCTTGGAGTTGCCAATCTAACAAGCTTCTACCTAGTATTATACTTAAACACTTAGGTTTTACTTCTGTTAAATCTTCCATTCTAGACCCACGGCCTGCTGCTAAAATGATCGCTTTCATATTAATCCTCCAAAAAAATCTTTTACTAAATCTATATCTTGTTGATGGAAAGGTAACTCTCTCTCAGGATGCCACATAACTCCTAAAACATTATATTTTTTCACCCTAAACACCTCAACATGACCTTCTAAAGAAAACCCAAGGATATTAACTTCTAAACAAAACTGAACTGTTTCAGAAATACCCCAACGATGAAAGGAGTTGTAATTTTCTTTTCTATATTTTGAAAGTTTTGCATTTAATTTTAATTCATGCCTACGCGCTATGTGTTTGGTATCTAAATCAACAAACTCTGCATTAAAATTCCTTGCAATAAATTGAGCTCCACGACAAAACCCTAGTAATGGTATGTTAAACAATTTTGAGTATTCAAGTAACTGACGTTCAACATTATCACGTGAAGGGTATTGCCCAATATCATTCCCACCAGACAATACAATTAAATCTGGTTTAATACTTTCTAACCAGTTCAATGACCGACAAACATTTGAAACCTGTATTAATTCTATTTTGCCAAAAGTTTCTTGAAGAAAGAAAAACCAATTTTGATCTAAAGAATCTCTAGTCTCTCCAGTATCTGTGACATCAATCCTTTGGGAAATTATGATTCTTTTCAAAATAACTCCCCCTCTTTCAGAATACAAGATTTTGCATCTATAGAAACACTGTTAAACTGTATGACTTTAGAGAAAAGAGCTTCCCCAACTCCAATCGCAGCCGGTATATTATATTCACGGCATCGAATTGCCATATGTGAATTTGTCCCACCAAATTGAGTTATCAAACCACTAATGTTTTGAGAAAATAACCAATCATAGCCCGGATCTGCTGATTCAATTGCAACAACTTTACCACTTAAATCAATATGTATATTACCTGTGGATTTTAAATAATATAATTTGCCTGAAGTTTTCTCGTGAGTGATAAAGTTAGGAGTACTTCTGTGTTGTGGCACAACATAAACATCTCGAGAATTTCTGATGATATAACCAAATTTTAAACCAATTCCCGATTCCCACCAATCTTTCCCTAGACTAATTTTTTGCAATAACCAATGATTCAAATCTCCAAAATCTGGTTGAGCTAGTAGAGTAAATAATTCCTCAATATTCAACCAACTCATATCATCTCTAGTTAAGCCAACACATTCCCCCCAACGACATAATTCTTCTAATACAAAGGACAATGATCGAGTGAATATGAATTTCCCTTTTTCTCGCCATTCAATTGATAATTTTACGTAAGTTAAAAACTCGTCCGCATTTATTTCTAGGTGATGTCTTTTAAATAATTTATTTAATTTAATAGTCTCATCAGCAGTCCAAATGAAGTTAGCTTGAGATTCACTTTTAAAGTTGATTGAGTTTTTTAGTAAATCCTTACGTTGATCATAGCGAGGAGAACGAATATCATAAGTACCAGGTCTTAAATGACCATATTTTTTATAAAATTTGCTCGTTTTCATTTCTTTTTTTTTCAACAAGTAAAAATCATGACTCATCTCACTAGAAACTGTTCTAATTGAACTTCTTAGAATATCGATTCGTGATTGTTCTAAAACCCCTTCTCTCACCAAACTCCTCAACCAATCTTCAGCAATAAACGCATGCCTTGCCACTACAGAAAATGGTTTGGTTCCTAAATTTTCACACTCATCTAAGACCCTTTTTGTTTGTGCTAATATTGCATATGGATTTGTTAGGCACTCAAATTTATTTTGCTTTATTTCCAATTTTCTGAGTTGGTTAATAGCCTTATTCAATGAAGAATCATCATGACATCTTACCATTTTATTTGCTTGCACAAATGAAACTTGACAAAATAAATTAATTTCATCAAATATTAGGTCGTCAGAATAGCGATCTAATAAAGTTTTATTTAAATCAAAATTCCAAACTGTGGATGCAATTTCAAACTCCACCTTATCATGAAATTCAGGATGAAGCTTTAGACGATTCAACCAAAGGTTAATTATTTTTTCGCCTAATTCTTCCGGTAATTCCTCGGGTAAAAAAGAATTAAAACTAGATCTCACATCTATATATGGCCTGCCTGCCAAGACTATCATTAGTTCAGTTGGGTTAAACTTATAATAACCCAATTCTTGCCTCGCTTCGGCCCATGTTTTTTTGGTGATTAGATATCTGTATAATGAAATATCTAATAACCTCGGGTGTAATCCAATTATTTCTGCAGGATTCCAATCAGGCATTACACCAAATAAAGTAAAATCCCCCAATAATGATGGGTGACGTTTCTGAAAAACGTTTACCAAATCTGAAACACCAGGTAAATATCGTTCTACTTTTTCTTGTATTTTTAAATTCCAACTATGACTGGTAGTGATTGGTCTAACTTGTAACAAATAAATTTGATTATCTAGGTCTTGAGCAAATTCAATATCCAAATCATCGCGATTGATGAATACTTCTAGTTTCTTAACTAAATGAACAATACTTTTGATTCTTGAAGAATCAAAATTTGAATCAGAACAGTCTCTATAAACAAAAACGGTTTTGGAAGTTTTACCCCCTGTAACTGTATCTGTTTTCCCTGTTTCATCATCATAATTGATTACATAATACGGTGCACCATCTTCAGGTGATTTTGTCATCACCACTCCACTGATTTCAACACTACTAATCATAGATTGAACTAGTACTTCATCCTGCCCTTCAATCATTCCATAACTTGAAAACACATCATTTACCGCTTGAGTAAATTCATCCTCTTCGTTCAATACATTTAGCAATGAATCAAAAGCTCCAGCTTGAGAGCTGTCTTCAGAATCTTCGCCTAACTTACTCGAACGAACTGCTAATGTTTTATCTTGAAAAAGGTCTGCAACCTCTTTGATTACCACTTGTTTGTTTTCTAACCAATTAAAGTATTGAATCAAATAAGGTTTAGGGGTTGGGAAACCTTTTTCGTAAAGATATTTCAGGGTTTGAGCTTTACTGTGAAATAAAAACATTTATTTATTATCCAATTGCAGATACTCAATGAAATTAACAGCATTTAAATCTCGTTCACTAAGTAATGGTTCATCAACCGGCCATTCTATAGCAATTTCAGGATCATCCCAAGCAAACCCAGCCTCTGTATCACCATTATATATACTAGAGCACTTGTAAACTACTTCGGCTGTCTCACTTAGTACGCAGAAGCCGTGTGCAAAGCCCACGGGTATCATTAACATTTGGTGGTTTTCAGCGCTAAGATTTAATCCAAACCATTTTTTATAGGTTGGTGACTCAGGGCGGATATCCACAGCCACATCCCAAATTTTGCCTTGGATACAACGGACTAATTTTGCTTGACCTGGTTCAGTTTGAAAATGTAAGCCTCGCAGAGTATTTTTTACTGATTGGCTGTGATTGTCTTGTGCGAAATGATAATTAAGACTAAAATCTTTAAAT
>CAWVXU010000055.1:0-18627 GCA_963934255.1 uncultured Fibrobacterales bacterium | reverse complement strand
CCTATACGGTTACAGATGCCAACGCGGGGGGCAATAATGATGCTCGAGTGATTAGCGTCAATGCTGTGAATGAAAGTAGAAGGGTCATTTGGATAGAATAACGATTGTCGGTAGTAAGTATGTCTCGGGTAATTAGTGTCGCCTACTTATGATCAAGCTAGTTATGCGATAGTATTGATTTTATGGTAAATGGGATGAATATTACAGAGGAATCTACAATTGACTTAGAAAAGAAAAAGCCCTCATCCAAAGATAAAGGCTTTTTAATAAGCGGGAGATGAGACTCGAACCCACGACCTACAGCTTGGAAGGCTGTTGCTCTACCAATTGAGCTACTCCCGCATTAACACCAATTTTAGAAACATTTAGTTCCATGTCAAGGGATAATAGAGTGACCCTGTTAATTAATAAACAGGGTTTACCCCTTAATTGAGCATGAAGGAGCGGACTGCGCCAGATGAGGATCAAAAAGTTCCCAAAACCCTTTAATTTAAAAACTCCCGAGGTCATTTTCTTACAATTAGAAACTGAGTAAAAAGCAAAATAGGGCTAGCTCTAGAGTGAGTTATTGAGTAAATTAGTTAGGATTTTAAAACATTTATTCATTAAGGAACCAGAAATGAATTTAGAGACACTTGCATTACATCACGGCTATAAATCAGAAGACACGACTAAAGCAGCAGCAGTGCCGATTTATCAAACGACCTCTTATACTTTTGATGATACTCAGCATGGTGCTGACTTATTTGATTTAAAAGTACCTGGTAACATCTATACTCGAATCATGAATCCAACGACTGATGTTTTGGAAAAACGAGTAGCAGCAATGGAGGGTGGTGTAGCTGCTTTGGCTGTAGCTTCTGGTATGGCGGCCATTACCTATGCCATTCAATGCATCAGTGAAGTAGGTGACAACATTATAAGTACTAGCCAATTGTACGGCGGAACTTACAATTTATTTGCTCATTCATTTCCTAAACAAGGTATTGAAGTGCGTATGTTGGATCATGATGACTTTGCTGGTTTTGAAAATGCGATTGATGAAAATACCAAAGCTATTTTTTGTGAATCCATAGGTAACCCTGCTGGAAATATCGTGGATATCTCTCGTCTTGCTGAAATTGCTCATAAACATGGAGTCCCTGTTATCGTGGACAATACTGTTGCCACACCTTATTTGTGTCGCCCTTTTGAATTAGGTGCTGACATTGTCGTTCATTCATTGACCAAATACATTGGTGGACATGGTACTTCCATAGGTGGCATCATTGTCGACTCAGGTAAATTTGATTGGGTTGCCAATAAAGATCGTTTTAAAGTTTTAAATGAACCAGATGCCTCGTATCATGGAGTTGTTTACACAGAAGCTCTAGGCCCTGCGGCTTATATTGGCAGATGTCGTGTTGCCCCATTAAGAAATACAGGTGCTGCTATTTCTCCAATGAATTCATTTCAAATATTGCAAGGGCTCGAGACATTAGGTTTGCGCATGGATCGCCATTGTGAAAATGCTGAGAAGCTAGCCCAATACCTGAGTGATCATCCTAAAGTTAAATGGGTAAATTATGCAGCTTTAGCAAATAGTCCTTATTATGAAACATGCCAAAGAATAACTGGTGGCAAAGCATCAGGTATTTTAAGCTTTGGTATCACTGGTGGATCTGACGCCGGTTCAACTTTTATTGATGGACTTGAAATGATTTTGCGTTTGGTGAATATTGGCGACGCCAAATCTCTAGCGTGTCATCCGGCTTCTACAACTCATCGACAGCTCAATGATAAAGAACTCGCTACAGCTGGGGTGAGTGCTGACTTGGTTAGAATTTCTGTTGGGATTGAAAATATTGACGATATTATTGCAGATGTCAGTCAAGCTTTAGATCAAGTGAAATAAGATTTATTTTCATTTGAAAGAATCAAATGAAAATGACGAAAAAAGGGTGGGCTCAGAACAATGAGACCCACCTTTTTTTATTTAAATCCTAATGAGACTCAATCAGAATTAATACTTATACTTATAGAGTCCTTTGTCCTTTATGTCAGCTTATGAAATACTCAATTTGTATCGCTACTAGCCTCAATGGCTTTATTGCCACAGAAGATGAAAATCATCCACAGTTTTAACCTCACAGATGAGTATTGGAGTATTGGAGTATGGCGTTGTCTCAGTTCTTAATTCTATTTTTTGCAATGACTCTATTGATGGGATGTCAAGATTCTACTTCCTCAAAGTCTCAAGCCAATAGTCAACCTAGGTCCAATAGTGATGCTTCCAACCATACATCAAATACTTCTGTCCATCCCAAAAAATCAAATAAAGAGTATGAGGAACTCACTCACTCAGACTCCCTCGTTCCTCTAGAAAACTTTTTTTCAAAAGATACACAAGCCTATGCCTTTATGCAGCCATCACTCAAACCTCTCAAAGCAGGAGGTGGAGTTGCCGCTCAAAACTGTCGATTATGTCATACTAAGATATATGGAGAATGGAAACAAACGACTCATGCTTGGGCCCTTCATGATTTACAATTTCTAGCCGAGCTTACTAAGACAGGCTCTCCTAAATGGCTTTGCTTAAATTGTCACATCCCGAATCAAGATCAAAGAGAATATAAAATCACTGGTCTAGATAAAGGGAATGTTCTTAAGCCTGTTATACAGCCTAATCCAAATTTTAACCAAGCACTTCAACAAGAGGCAATTAATTGTGCAGCTTGCCATTTACGACAAAATCAACAGGGCGAGACGGTTGTGCTTGGAGGCATTGGTAATACTTCAGCTCCCCATCCGGTCAAACATGACCCTCAAGCTCTTAGAAATACCTGCCTTCGCTGCCATGACCCTCAAGGGCAATCCATCACTCCTAATCTGATATGTTGGTTTAAAACTCAAGATGAACTGAAGTCAAACCCAGACCCAAGTGTCAGAAAACAAGATTGTGTCAGTTGTCATATGCCGACCAGGACTGGGCCTATTGTCAATGGCGGTCCTAATCGCCTCAGGCATTTACACCATTGGGTGGGGGGGGGTATTCCCAAAATGACTCAAGGATTTGATTCTTTAAAATCTCGTGGATATAAGAGTGGTCTAAAATTAAAAAGCATCATTGAGGGGGACCAGCTCAAACTAGGCCTCACCAATATCGCCGGGCACGCACTGCCGTCTGCTGACCCTGAGAGATACTATAGGATTGAAGTAATTCAAAAATCATCAGACCAAATCATCGGTGATTCTATTGTGAGAATAGGTCAGGTTTGGCAGTGGTCACCTGCCCAAAAATTAGGTGATACAAGACTCATGGGGGGTGAAAAGAAAAATATTCAATTTCGTATTTTGAACAATGTTCACTCAATTGAAGTCATCGTATCACATCATAGGTTGAGTGTAGAAAATATGCTTCACATGAAGCAAGCACCGGTTGATGAGAATCTTTATCCGGGAGCTTTAGCTAAGATCAAAGAAATGGAAAAGAATTACCCCAGAATGAGATTTACTCATAAAGTAAGTTACTCAAGGGATCCAGCGCTGGGTGCTGTGGTCGTTAATCCAGGTGATTGGGTCAAAGAAAAGTTCACATTTGAAATGTTAAATCAATTGAGTATTGAGAAAAACCAAACTCTAGACCCACATTATTAACTAAAAACTATCTACTTGGGTGAAGTTTGCCCTGAGTAAATACTTCACTTCGTTTTGCATAAAACAATATTGCCCAAACACTTGTGACTAAAATTGCAATGGATATCAATATCCAAAAGTTTGATCCCCCACTAGTAGCTTGGAAATAGATAGTACTCAAAACCCAAGCAAGCATTGTCGAGTAGTACACTTGAATGAGAGATAAGATGGCTCCAATTTCTTTCCAAGCCGCAGATACTGCGACTATACAAGGGATGTAAAGTAATACAAAAAGTAGATAAGCAAAGGCTGCATCCTCACCGGCTTCATCTTCACCAAAATGTTGACGCATGGATTGAAATACTCCGAGCTCAACTCCAGTAGATTCAGCTTGTTCTTCAGCGTTGGAACTATCACCAATTTGAAGACCGAGTGGGTCAGCTAGTGTTTCTGAAAGCGCCATGATATTGGAACCCAAAGCAACACAAGCATCTTTTAAATTACTGATGACAGAAAAATCGTCAAATTCTTCTACTTCTTCATCAGGTTTTTTAAGGCTATGTTTAAGTATTCGCTCAATATTTTTATACATCTCTTGAGCTTGATAGACATCGACTGGCACACCTAGGGTGTTTTTCAATCTTGCTTGGGCTTCTTCGATAAGAGTTTGATCAACCCATTGATTCGATTCAAAAAGTTCGTCAATGAATGGTTCAACTTCTAATGTTTTTTGTGTTACCCAAGCTTTAGATACGCGAGTGGTTTTATCGTTAAATTTATCTTCAGGGATGACTTCTGATAGGAGCTCTGCTTCTGATTCGACAAATCCGAGTTGGTCTCTAGGTTCACCTGAATTGGGGACGGTTGCTTTAAAGTCGAGGATATTTTTTTTGAGTCTTGAAATATCTTTAGCTGAAAATGCTGACACATATTCTAGCTGCATATTGAGAGACTTCCCAAGTACTTGGTCGTCAATCTCAATTTTGCGTTTGACCGCAAGATCCTTCATGTTTGCAACAACAAGAATAGGTTGACCTAACTCTCTGAGTTGCATCGTCAAAAATAAGCTACGCTCGAGGCTAGATGCATCAACGACATTGATGATGAGGTCATACTCACCTTGAAGTAAATACTGTACTGCAATTTTCTCATCTTCGGAGAATGCGCTCAGTGAATAGATTCCTGGCAGATCCACAAGCTCTACTTGTTGATTTTCAAAAGTAAAACTTCCTGTGATTTTATCAACAGTGACGCCTGGCCAGTTTCCGACCTTTTGATTGGCGCCGGTGAGCTCATTAAAGAGCGTGGTCTTACCACAATTAGGGTTACCTACAATCGCAATGTTCATGTATCCGCTTTATGATTAAGATTTCAGCTTCAGCTCTTCTTATAGAAAGATTAAACCCACGAAGTACTAGCTCCATCGGGTCACCTAGTGGTGCGACTTTGTTTAATTTGAATTTGACGCCAGGAGTGAGCCCCATTGAAAGCAATTTCTTACGGTATGCAAGAGTACTTAGGTCTTTGTCTTTATATCCGACAACTTCTGCGCTATGTCCAATTTTCAAATTCTTCATTGTGTAACCACCTTGACTTTACATAAAGACATAAATTGAGACTAAATCCCAAAACAAGGCTTGGATTGAATGGTTGATTTTTAACGAGATTTTGCCAAAATGCGCTCAAAAGCCAGTAAAAGGCTTAAAATTGACAAAAAAAAGCAGAAACCTGAGCGAGGTTTCTGCAAATCTTAAAAGGTAAATGGGTCTATTTAACTTGACCAAGGGAATCAACATCAATAGGCAGGGTCATTCTATGACCAAAGATGACAAACTCTTCAATTAAAAGATTTATACGATCAATCACTTGAGAGTTTTTAATCTCACCATCTTCAAATGCCGAGCCATCAGCGTAGACATAGCGAGGCCAGACCACGACACGAGAATTGAGCATCAAACTATTGGCGATGTCCATGACTCCCATGTAGGACATTGCACCACCAGCCGCGGCCAGAAAACCAACGAATTTGTCTTTCCAGTCATTGCCGGTGAGGTCCATGAAGTTCTTGAAGGCACCACTGCCTGAATAATTATAGATAGGGGTCGCCACGACAAAACCATCTGCAGCTTTTACGCGAGCACTCAGTTCAATGACATTAGGGTGACCGTATGCTTTTCCACCATCACACATCGGTAGTTCAAAATCTCGCAGGTCTAAATAGTCGAGATCGACATTGTCTTTGAGTCCCAATAAGCGTTTTGCTTCTTCGGCTAAAAGGCGAGATTTTGATTTATCGTTCAAACTTGAGCTGATGAGTAAGATTTTCATTGAGACAGTCTTTGGTTAGTGATAGAGGTTTAGTAAGCGTTCTGGAGATAGAGATATTTAATCCATGATTGGAAAAATTCGTTTCTATGACAACGCCAAGTATTGACAGGCTGGTCAATATCGAAGTTGATGGGAGGAAGTACATCCGCATTTTCTGTTTGGGCATCACGAGCAGCCTCGTCAATGAGTCGCCCTGAATTATACTCGGGATGACCTAAGTGCATGAGAAAACGTGAATCAAAAGACTCAAACAAAAAGTAACCGGCTTGAGGCTCGTGAGCAAGTAAGTTGATGACACCTTCTTTGGCTTTGGCCTCCATGATTGGGTCTTCAAAGCGAGAATACCTCGACTGGGGGCAATCAAAATAATCATCCATATCACCTGTGATAGGGTGTTGGCGATTGAGATTGTGGCCTTTAAAGACGCCAAAGAGTTTGGGGCTATAGAAAGTTCTAGTCAACCCAAGAGCCTGTGCAAGGGCGATCCCACCCCAACAAATACCTAATGTGCTAATAATATTGGTACGAGCATCCTCAAAGATAGCTGAGATCTCATCCCAATATCTAATGTCCTCAAAAGGAAGTTTACCCACGGGGGCGCCTGTGACGATAAGTCCATCTAAACCTTGTTTGGCGGCCTCTTCATAGGTGACATAAAGTTTGTCGAGATGTTCTTGGTTGGAGCTTGAGTAGGAGTGAGATTTGAGCTTAATCCAGATAGGCTCTACCTGTAAAAGCGAGTGCCCCAAAGGTGAAAGCAAGTTAAACTCATAGGCTTCAAGATTAGGCATGATGTTCAAAATACCGATTCGCAAAGGGCGAATGTCTTGTTTCTCAGCCACGGTCCTTGTCATACAAGCGATACGCTGTGACTCAAGGCTTTCTTTGAGATGATGATTTTCTGGTAAGATGACAGTCATGATTTCCTCGTGTTCGTGGCACAATGATAACAAATTTCAGAATGAAAAACTTGGCCAGATTTGTTTATCAGAATGGTTTTTTCCCAAGACCATATTATTTGTAAAATAAAATGGTCTTGGTCATGACCCTAGGTTGTTGAGGTAATGCAGATTATTGTTTTGAAATCTTGGTTTTGGTGGTTACTCAATAAAAGATTTGTTGGAAGAAACAAGGCTCAATCATAGCTTCCCTAAAAGTTGTTTGAGGGCAAAATTACTCATTAAAAAAGAAATCAATGTTTCAGCAGTAAAACTATGGAATCAACTAAAAGGCTTGAAATAAAAGGATATTCACCTATTGAGAGCTCAGTCACAACTGACAGGTCTTGGTATGAAAAGGTCATGCTTTTTACTAGATGATTCCCCAGAAATCAGAGAAGAGCTAGCAATATATAGCATAGACTCAGGTGTCGGTTTCTCTTGCAAGGGAAAAAAATGTGAAGTTTCTTGATATCTAATTATGATTCTTCTGGTGAGGCGAAGCCTGAGATAGATAAATTGTTTTCAGGTTTTTAGAATTTGATTATTGACTCATTGGGTAAATTATAAGAATTGATTAATACAGTTTTTTATTTTAAAAATATGCGAGGATTATGATTGAAAGGCTACATCTAATTCAGAGTCGAGTGCTTCAATAAATGTGTCAGCATATTCAATAATTTCATCATCAAATTCGTCACAGGTTGAGAGTGACAATACGAGTGAGCTTAGCAGTAATTTATCCATGATCTGAGACCCTTTTTCCTTAACACAAACTTAACCTATTATTAAACTAGACTCATTTATTGACAGGAGTTTACGAAAATGAAGTTAATTAAAAAAAACACATGATTGTACTTGTGTTTTTTGTGTTTGAGGTTGTTGTAAAATAAAAAACCTCAAAATAAAGCTTCTTTGAAGAAGTTTACATCGTCCAAGCCACCCCAATTTTAACGCCTGGAGCACCAAAAATATCTTTCATTCCAAACCCACCATAAAACGAAGCCACCGTGTGCCAATTTGAATTCAAACTATAAAACGCTTCAATTCCAGGGGCGTAATATTCGGTTTGCAGAGTATGCCCTATCAGGGTTGCCTCTTTGTTTTTCGATCCCTCAGTCGTTGCAGATAATATGTGTTGACCTCTCATAGCAGCGCTGAGATAAAGAGCTGAAATAGGATTCCAAGTTTTTTTAATATCAAATTGGATAGAGTGAGACTCTAAGTCACTGAGGTAGGATACATTGGCTTGATAAGTTGACCATGTTAAAAAATGAGCCGCATTATATTGTATATCATTGTCAGACAAAGGTGTTTGGCTTGTATTTTGAGGGCTTGGAAGAATGGAGCTTAGTCCGGCTCCTAATTTTAGGTGAGTTGAATGGTAATATTGGTGCTGCAGTCCAATCATGGAAGGGCCAATGCCCTGAGCGCTGCTGTTTTGGCCAAGCTTTTGCTTAGCAAAACTCAGATTCCATAACAGTGTTGTAGTACTTCTATAAACTCCAATTTCACCGTAATTTTCTATGTGATGCCTTGTGAATTGTAATCCTTGCTGAAGCTCAGAATTTTGATCAAAATATTGATCTGTAGAAATGGGAGAATATGTCAGTTGACTATATATCGAACCAAATTTTTTCCCATTTGCTCCCCCAGCCCAAATAGATGTTGGGATGAGAATACTATAAACGAGAAGCTTGAGATTTGTTTTCATGATAAGTCTCTCCATTCTTTGGCACCAATGATTTTAGTAGTCACTTTAAAGTCATTTTTCTTACAAAAAAGCCGAACCTGAATGAACAGATTCGGCTTTTAAGTTTGCAAAAGTCTTGAGTATAATATCAGGATAAAGCTAGAATTTAAGCTTTGGCTTTTTCAAACTCTTGCATAGCAGCGATAAGTGCATCAACACCCGCTTCTGGCATTGCATTATAAATCGAAGCACGGAAACCACCTATAGAACGATGACCTTTGAGTGTTTCAAGATTGCGCTCTTTAGCAAATGCTAAGAACTCTGCATCTAGCTCTGCGTCTGATAGCACGAAAACAACGTTCATAGAAGAACGGTCTTTATTGACTGTAGGGCAAGAGAAGAGTGAGTTGCGATCAATCTCAGCATAGAGATTGCTGGCTTTGCGCTCATTAACTACTTGAATAGCTTTAACACCACCAATTGATTTCAACCATTTGAAAGTTTCGTTAGCCACGTGAACACCAAATACTGGTGGAGTGTGGAACATTGACTCAGCTTGGATGTGAGTATCGTAGTTAAGGATAGTGGGGATTGCACGTCCTGTTTGACCAAGAAGTGATTCTCTTACAATCACAACTGTCAGACCTGAAGGTCCGATGTTTTTTTGAGCGCCAGCATATACTAGGCCAAATTTAGACCAGTCGATAGGGCGAGAAAAAATATCAGAAGACATGTCGGATACAAGGTATGCATCTTTGTTTACAGGTGTTGGCCAATCTTTAAACTGCGTTCCATAGATTGTGTTATTCGAAGTGAAGTGTAGGTAAACTGCATCTTCAGATTGGTTAGAAGTTTCTGGAATGTGATTGTAAGTTGATTCTTTTGAAGAACAACATACGTTTACATTAGCAAGGGCTTTAGCCTCTTTAATTGCTTTAGCAGACCAAGAGCCTGTGTCAGCATAATCTACTTTATCACCATCTTTAAGAAGGTTTAAAGGAGCAGTGTGAAACTGTAATGAAGCTCCACCTTGTAAAAAAAGGATCTTGAACTCAGCAGGGACCTCTAGAAGCTCACGTACGTTGGCTTCTGCTTCGTCGAACATGGCCACAACTGGCTTTGAACGGTGAGACATTTCCATTAGAGACATACCAGAACCAGCAAATTCGATGGCTGCTGCTGCTGCGTTTTTTAGAACCTGCTCGTTAAGAACTGCAGGGCCTGCGCTAAAATTATAGACTTTACTCATTTTTTCCCTTTGTTTTGGCACATAGTGCTTATTAAACTTCTTCGTTATGATAGGTAGCGACTGCTGTAGTTTGGATTCCGCCACGTGCATTAAAGATTCCTGTCACCGTCATTTCGACCGGTTCGACTCCTTTAACACAGTCGTTTAAAATACGATTCACAACGTGTTCATGAAAGATACCAATGTCGCGATAAAAGAATATGTATTCTTTTAAGCTTTTTAATTCTAAACAGTATTTGTTAGGACGGTAATCAATTTCAATTGTGGCATAATCAGGCAGCCCCGTTTTAGGGCAAAAGCATGAAAATTCAGGGATATTCACTGCTAAATCAGTGTTTGAACCTGGGTATTGGAATTCAAAGCGTTCAATTTCAGGTGTTTCCATAGATGGAACATGCTGTTGAAGGCCTTCGTAACTGCTTTCTGAACTATAATCACTCATAATATCTCCTAGATTGATATGGCGTCAAGCGCGCATACGCTTTGTTCACCGGTTTTTAAATTTTTCATGTCGTATTGATCATTGGTACTTGATTCTGAGTCCATAAAAACGACATATTTGGCGCCGAGACGCGAGGCATTTTCCAGTTGTTTTTGGATTTTTTGTCCTTGAAGGTTATGACTGACACTTTTACCTTGCGAGCGAAGCTCTCGAGCAAGCCCGAAACACTGTGTCACATCTTTATCAAAACGAACAATATAAAAATCAGGGCCAGCAAGTTCATCACAAGTAGCGAGTCCATTTTCTTCTAACATATCTTTGAGAACGACATCACCCATGCCAAAGCCCACTCCAGTGACTGCCTTGCCACCGAGTTTTTGACAAAGGTCATCATATCGACCTCCACCAGCGACGGCTCTCATGGCTTGTTTTTTGTTGAATACTTCAAAAACGATGCCGGTATAGTAAGCCAGTCCGCGTACCACGTTGAGGTCTAATTTGAAACTTTGAACACCCAAATTGGAGAGTGTATTAAATAGTGTTTCAAGCTCTAAATGGGCAGCCAAGGACTTCTCTCCGCGACAATATTCTTTGAGCTCTGTAAGTGTCGTTGAGGCCATTAATTTATCTAGAAACTCAATGTTATCGGGACTTAGTCCGGCATCAGTGAGTAGCGTGGTAAATTTCTCAGATCCGACTTTTTGACGTTTGTCGAGTGCTGCATAGACGGCGGTAGGCTCAGTGATTTCTAGCTCTTCAAGTAGGCCTGCTAGTAGTCTTCTTGAACTCACTCCCATAACAAAATGTTCGTCAGTGAGCCCAAATGAACGGAGTAAATGGTCAATAGCTAGAAGTAAATCGACTTCAGCGGTAATTTCGTCTGTGCCTAAGATATCCATATTGAGTTGAAAGAACTCACGAAGTCGACCTTTTTGAGCTTTTTCATAACGAAATAAGCGTGGTATAGAGAACCATTTACAGGGTTTTCTGATCTGATTGCCTTTTTGATTGATCAAACGGGCTAGTGTGGGGGTCATTTCTGGGCGAAGTGCTAACTCAACATCACCTTTTGATGTGAAATTATAGAGCTGTGAGATAATTTCGTCGCCAGATTTACCTGTGTAGAGCTCTAGGTGTTCAAAAGTAGGTCCCTCATAGGCTTCATATCCGAAATCAAGACAGGCTTGCCGCCATTTGTCGAATATATAATCCTGAACAGCTTGGTCTTCTGGGTAGAAGTCGCGTGTTCCTTTGGGTGTCTGAATGGCCACGAAGCCCTCCGAGTTCAAATTTTCCAGTATTCTTTTCCTGCAAATATAATAAAAACCCCATTATAACAATGGCTACAAATTTAGGTGCGATTTATTCACAAAAAAACTAAATTTGCACCAATACAATGGAGAGTGCATGACACGAGTTTTAATAACCAATGATGATGGTATCGATTCAGCCGTCTTAGTTCCTTTAGCGCGTGCTCTGGGTGAATTTTGCGATGTAAGTGTTGTGGTTCCCAACAAGCAGCAAAGTGGTGTCGGACATGCTTTTACTTTTTACTCTTCTCTCTCATACAATCAGTTACTTCATGATGATTTTGATGGCTTAGATTTTTACACCATTGATGGAACGCCTGCCGATTGTGTCAAGTTTGCTTTTCGTAAATTATTTAAGGACCAAAACTTTGATCTCGTAATATCTGGTATCAACAATCAGCTCAATACAGGGGTTGCGGTTTACTATTCGGGTACTGTAGCAGGTGCTAGAGAAGCAGCACTCATGCAGGTTCCAAGCATTGCCATTTCTGCAGTCAATTTTTCTGCAGAAAATTTAGGCTATGGCGTTTCATGGTTGACTGAGTTTGTCAAAGACCAAATTTTTAAAAACATCCCTGCTGGTAAATACTGGAACATCAACCTTCCTGATTTAAGTCAAGAGGGTACCACTAAGACTTCGAAAGGCGTCAAGTTTTGCGCTATGGGGCAGGTGATGTATGAAGATAATTATTTCCCAGAGGGACTTGAAGTAGGTGCATCCTACAATCTTAAAGGGATGAAGCCCGAAGGTACGATGGTACCCGGCACAGATGATTTTGAACAAAATCAAGGTTTCGTGACGATTACGCCACTGACTTTGGATCAAGGGGACGCTCAAGAACTTAATCGCTTGAGTAAAGACTTAATAGATTTTACACATAAATTTGCTTCAATTTAGAAGGAAAAGGGATGTCAATGACTGAAAATATCGAATCACTATTTATCGAAGACAGCATGAAGGACAGCTACTTACGCTATTCTATGAGCGTGATTGTATCTCGTGCATTACCAGATGTACGAGATGGCCTTAAGCCTGTGCACAGGCGAGTATTATACGGGATGCATGACTTGGGTGTTTATCCAAGCAAAGGCTATAAGAAGTCAGCTCGTATCGTCGGTGATGTTATTGGTAAGTATCACCCACATGGTGACTCTGCTGTCTATGACACACTCGTTCGTATGGCTCAAGATTTTTCACTTCGTTATCCAATGGTTGATGGTCAAGGTAACTTTGGCTCTGTAGATGGTGACTCACCAGCTGCGATGCGTTACACCGAGGCTCGTATGGCTCGTTATGCTGAAATGATGCTCGAAGAGATCGATAAAGAGACTGTTGATTATGTCAATAACTATGACGAAACAGAATCAGAACCTTCTGTGCTGCCTGCAGCTTTTCCCAACCTTATCGTCAATGGTTCAACAGGTATCGCTGTTGGTATGGCCACTAACATGGCGCCGCACAATATGACTGAAGTCATTAATGCGACTAAAGCATATATTGAAAACCCTGATATTGAACCCGAAGAGTTAATCAACCACGTCAGTGGCCCTGACTTTCCAACTGGTGGAATCATTCACGGTCGTGCTGGAATTCGTTCTGCTTATTTGACAGGTCGCGGCAGAGTGACGGTTCGTTCACGTCATCACATTGAGCAGATGGCCAATGGCAAAGAACGCATTGTTGTCACAGAGATCCCATACCAAGTCAATAAAGCAAATCTCCTGGAGAAAATTGCTGGCCTTGTACGTGAGAAGCGTGTTGAAGGAATTACTGATCTTCGTGATGAGTCTGACCGTGATGGTATGCGCATAGTAATTGAACTTCGTCGTGATGTCATGCATGAAGTCATCCTCAATCACTTATATAAATACACCCAACTTCAAGATAATTTCAGTATCTATAATTTGGCGCTTGTTCGCAAACAGCCTACACTTTTGACTCTCAAAGACATGATTCGTCACTATGTAGATCATCGTCATGAAATTGTTGTTCGCAAGACTGAGTTTGAGCGTGCTAAAGCTGCTGCTCGCGCTCATATCCTTGAAGGTTTGAGAATTGCTCAAGCCAATATTGATGAAGTAGTGAAATTGATTAAAGCATCAGCCTCTCAAGACGAAGCCAAGAAAAAACTTCAAGAGACTTTTGAATTATCAGATATCCAAGCTGATAAAGTAGTTGCGATGCGTCTTGGTCAGTTGACTCAACTCGATGTTGATAAAATTGAAAATGAATATCAAGAACTCATGATCCTTATTGCTGACCTTGAAGACATCCTAGCGAACAAACCTCGTCGTATGGCTATCATCGTGGAGCGCCTTGATGAAGTTCTTGAGAAATTTGGTGATACTCGTCGTACTTCAATTGAAGAAGCTCTTGATGATATTGATATCGAAGATTTAATCCCTAATGATCCGATGGTGATTTCATTATCAAACACAGGTTATATCAAACGTATGCCTGTTGATACTTATAAAGCTCAAGGTCGCGGTGGTGTTGGTGTAACGGGTTCAAAATTAAAAGAAGAAGATTTTGTTAAATCACTTTTTGTTGCAAGTAACCATAGTTTTCTTCTAGTATTTACAGACCTTGGTCGTGTTCATTGGATGAAAGTTTTCCATATACCTGAAGTGACTCGTCAAAGTCGTGGTAAAGCGATTGTGAACATGATCGACCTTCAAGAAAACGAAAATGTTTCGGCTATCGTTCCAGTTTCTGAATTCACTGAGGGTCATTACATCATGATGGCTACCAAAAACGGTACGATCAATAAAATGGATGTGAATCTATTTAGTCGTCCTCGTAAAGGTGGCGTCAATGCAATCACTCTAGATGAAGGTGATACTCTAGTCACAGCTCTTGCAGCTGATCTTAATTTCAACTTGATGCTTGCTACTGCTGATGGTCAATCCATTGTATTTGAACCTTCGGCCTTTAGAGCAATGGGTCGCGGAACTCGCGGTGTACGTGGTATTCGTCTTGGTGATGATGACCATGTGATCTCAATGTTGGTACTTGAAGGTGATAAAAAAGTATTCACTGTGACTGAACATGGTTATGGTAAGCGCTCTGAAATTGAAGAATACCGTGTGACCAATCGTGGTGGCAAAGGGATTCGCAATATTAAGATTTCTGAGAAAACAGGACGTGCAGTCAACGTATCTGCTGTTGAAGAATCATCTGACCTCATTGTGACTACCAAAAACGGTACTATCATTCGCACTCCGGTTGCCGATGTTTCGACTTATGGTCGTTCTTCTCAAGGGGTTCGTGTGATTCGTCTTAGAGAAAGTGATGCCGTGATGGACGTTGCAATTCTTAAAGAAGAACATTTCGGATCTGAAGATGAATTAGTTGAAGCTGCAGTAGAAATTGTTCCAACTCTGGATGCTGATGGCAATGTCATCGAAGCGGAAGTAGTTCTAGTTGAGTCTAATGAACTTGCTGAAACGACAGAATCTAGTGATTCAACTGAATCAGCAGATGATTCAACTGAATCAGCAGATGATTCAAATTGAAGATGGGGCTTTGGCCCTTTCTTCTTTTTTTAATCCAGGACGAGATATGAGAAGTTTAGTTTTTTATCTATTGTTTGCTGTTTTATCAAGCTTTGCTAGTAGTTCTTACTAAGGACACACTTAAGAAGTTGAGAATTGAAAACAAAAAAGGTGGAATACTGAGCATAGTTAGACATGGTTTGGATTTTAATATTCAAACAGTCACAGCTACCTCTGCCGTAAGTGGAACAAATTTTTATGTCTATAGTCATGAGGATTCAGCATATTTATGTTCTTGTAATGGTAGTGTTGAATATTCCTATCAAGGCAAATTCATCTTGAATGAAGCCGCTCATCATGTGGCATTAGAATGTTCAAAAGAAAAAGGTTTGGCGCCCGACAAGATGCGCCTCCATAATGATATTGAAATTTCTGACCTTATCTATAGAATAGGTCAAAGTGAAAAGAGTGTAAAATGAAAAATACCAAATACGTCGTTCCTAACGCCTTTACCAGTCTGAGTTTTTTACTTGCAGTCTGGTCACCACTTGTAGCAGCTGGAGTCTGGTTACAACCAAGTACTGATGGTGCAAATGACCTTAGTCACATAGCGCTAGCAGCAAATTTTATTTTGTTCTGTGTATTACTGGACAAACTCGATGGATTTGCTGCAAGGTTATTTGATGCCTCTAGTGAGTTTGGAGCTCAATATGATAGCTTAGCTGATTTGATTGCATTTGGTGTGGCGCCGGCATTTTTAGCCATCTTTGCTTTTAAAGGATATGCACCAGAGTGGTATGATTCCAATCGTATAACAGTTTTTGCCGCAATTTCGGTCTATATGCTCTGCGCTGCAATGAGACTTGCTAAGTACAACGCAATGGATGCTGATGGAAACCCTGATTACTTCTCTGGTATGCCTTCAACTCTGGCGGGTGCTTTTAATGCATTAGCATTTATTCTAGCAATTAAATATGATATGATTCAGACCCCTTGGGTTTTACAAACACTTCTAGTTTGTGTCGCTGCAACAGGTGTTTTAATGGTATCTCCTCTTTACCTTTCTAAGTTGAAAGCTCGCAAAAACAAATTTGTAAATGGGTTTCAACTCATCGCAATTCTACTTTGCTATGTCTTTGGGTTTAGTATGCAATTTCCTGAATTACTCATGGCGTGTGTATTGGGATATACGTTCTTTGGATTTGCTTTTGGTTTGATTAACAAAGGCGTCATTAATCAGCAAACTCAAGATCTTGCTAATTCCAATCAAGAAAAACTAAAGTAACAGCTTAATTTTCATTGATACTTAAATTTTAAAAGGACCTCTATCGTATTTGATAGGGGTCCTTTTGTTTGGATTCTCAATTGAATTAAGTGATTCCAATCCTTTTTACCAAGCTCATCTGTGATTAAGTGACCAACAGCGGCAACAATCATAGTCAGAGGTATGGCGCCGATGACAATTAATGGAAGAGTGAACTCTTTATAATAACCTGCAAGAAGTAAATAAATCGAAACAAGTGCAACTATTAATGGTGGTGTATTTCTTTTGAGAGTGGGCTATTTTTTTACCCCTACGCTTGCTTGATTACCTGAATCACAATCGCTTAGGGTGGGTATAAACTTATGAAAGAGGTCTATATGTAACATTAACTACATACGAATATTAGATTATATCCTTAAAGCTTGAATAAGTCCCATTCGAGCTTTTTGCAATAAAATTTTATGAATGCTTTGGTCAAGCTGGTATTCTAGGTTAGGAAAGCGAGTGATCAAATATTCAAGACTTGACTGAATGACCAAGGCCTTTTGTGGATAAGTAATCATAAACAGATCATTCCCAGAGAGAAAAGCCATTTGAGCAAGTCGCTTGAAATCTTTGTCAGGATATTGGCGCGCTTTAAGAGATGCTTTGGGGTTAATGTAGTGACGAAGTGCTGCGCCCCACAAATCATCTGTCATAATGAGTGCCTCAGGTGCTAACTTTTTAGCGAGGTTAACCATTTTATTTGAAAATACAGAGGGCAGGCCATCAAACTTAGGGTATTGGATTGAACTCATCATGATAAAAGGACTGCACTTAGCGAGATTTTGAAACACTTGCGCTCTTCTATATATATCTGCCGAGTCGGCTAGGCTAACAGCGATATCGTGATCACTATTAGACTTGACGTCGTAGCCTGGGAAATGCTTGGTTGTACTACTAATACCATTTCTTTTAAAGCCTTCACAAAAACTTTTGGCGTTGACTACGATCTCTTCATGAGTGCGCCCAAATGCTCGTTCCTTTTGGCCCATCAAAGTAATATTGCCTTGGGAGTCGTGACTTGGATCAATAACTGGAGCTAAGTTGAGGTTAAGGCCAATGTAATACATTCCTTTACTTACAGAGTCAATTAACCTTTGTTGGTTTGTGCTATCTAGTTGAGAAAACTTAAAAGGCGAAGGAACCTTTTTGTATCCATTAAGTTTTTTTAATCGATTAACATTGCCGCCTTCTTGGTCAATGCTTGTGAATATACCAATAGGGAATTCTTCTTGAATCGCTTTAATTTCCTGGCTTAGCGTGAGATGTTTTTTTAACATATTCTGCATGATAATGGAGCCACCGATAGCATGCTTTTTTAGAAAACTTTTCGGAGCGTGATAGACAATAATCATTTGCCCAACTTTTTCCTTAATGTTCATGTTTGAAATTAACGAATCAATCACTTGAATAGTGTCTTGAGTAGGGATTTGTATTGGGGCTGTTTTGGCAAGATAAGGGCTAGTGCCAATGTTTTGAGAAAAAGAAATAGCCCAACTCATTAAAAGAGTCAGGCTAAAAATGCAGAGGAAAAATGTGGTTTTCAAAATATTAAAATACTCATATGCAGGTGATTGAATCCTTAACCGTTAATATAAAATTTATTTCCAAAACGCAATCGCCTTTTCGGCAAGTTCATTCATTGGGATTTTTTCAAAACCTTGTGTAGCGCGAAGCTTCCATTCGCCGAGTCCTTCTTTAAGGCCCTTGCCACCTACGCCGAGACGAACAGGGCAACCCCAAAGGTCAGCGTCCTTGAATTTCACACCAGGACGTTCATTGCGGTCATCCCAAAGAACTTCAAGGCCAGCCTGAGTTAATTGATCATAAATTTCCTGACTTGCTTTGATTGAATCTTCATCTTTACCTAAAGTCACTATGTGGATTTGATAAGGTGCAACTTCTTTAGGCCAGATAATCCCATTTTCATCATGGTGCTCTTCGGCTATAGATGCCATTAGACGACCGACACCAATGCCATAGCAGCCCATTATAATAGCTTGGCGCCTACCTTGTGAGTCTAAAAAGTGAGCGCCCATTGATTCAGAGAATTTTGTTCCAAGCTGAAAAATATTTCCAACTTCAATTCCACGAGTCGCCTCAAGTGGTGCTTCACATTTAGGGCATGGACAGCCGCTATTTGCTTGAGCCACATCAACGATTTCTTTAGTGTGGAAATCTCGACCTAAGTTCGTGTTTATATAGTGGAAGTTATTTTCATTTGCCCCAGAGACCAAATTGGAAGCGCTTT
>CAWVXU010000054.1:0-18919 GCA_963934255.1 uncultured Fibrobacterales bacterium | reverse complement strand
TCACTTTGAACTGCGTCACTTTTCATTTCTTCATTCATTTTTTGTTGATTCATTTGCTCCATCATTTCTTGCTGATTTAACATACTTTCAAATGTCATCGCAATTTGCTTCATTTCTTCAGATACAACCGTCCTAAATCCTTGCGGAGTTTTCACCAAGGTTTGGACTTCAATCGCATCTGATTGAGCTCCCGCAGCACTGACAAAGCTCTTTGTCAAAACATAAACTAAAGTATCGCCAGAAGGCACTCCCCCAAGTACTTGAATAGAATCAATGTTCATTCCAGACATTTCCTTTGCTCGGCCCATCACAGCTTTGATAAACGAGCCAAAGTATTTGGCATCCGAGAGTTTAGCCACACTATCGGCTGAAACTTCCGATCCAAAAAATTGCGCATAAATATCATCTCGAATCTCCGGCTTCAACATATCAAGCGCTGTCATCAACTGACGAAATTCTGTTAGAGACTCGGGCGCATAAAGAGCTGCTGCTTTTTGGTAATCTTCTGCAACAAAAGCTGAAAGAAACTCACTAGCCACATCATTTGCTTCTTCGACGATTTTGGCTTCAGCTTCGATTTGAAGCATTTTGGGACTTGGAGCACACGCAGTTAATAGAACAATGATTAAAAAGCCAAGAAAGCTCAAGACAGAAAGGGAAAGTATTGGTTTTTTCAAAATAAATCCATTCAATAAAGTTTGTTCCGACGATAAATTAAAATCTTCAGAGCTAAAATTGATGAGATTAATTCACTTTTAAGAAATCGGACTACAAGAACATCAAAAAAGCTTATTTTTCAGACCCTAGGAGAGAAATACGATGAATGATTCCAACAAAAGACTCTTGAGTCTTGATGTGATGCGTGGCATGACCATCGCGGCAATGATTTTAGTGAACATGCCTGGCAGCTGGGACTTTTTATATGCTCCTCTCTCTCATGCCAAATGGGACGGACTGACTCCGACCGACGTTATTTTTCCATTTTTTATGTTTATGGTCGGTACCTCCATGGTTTTTGGGCTCAAAAAGATGCAAACTCAAGACTTTAGAACTTCGCTCTTTAAAATTTGGAAACGAGCTTTCCTCCTCATCTTTATCGGATGGTTTATCCATGCCTTGCCTGGTATGATTGCACAACTCGGAGATTGGACCTGGAGTACTTCAAGGATCCCTGGAGTACTACAACGCATTGGGCTAGCCTATGGCATCGCAGCCACTTTAGCGATCAAGTTTTCTCCCAAAGTAATATTTCACATCTCCTGGGTAACCTTGCTCGCTTATTGGGGTATTCTAGAGTTTGGATCTGATAGCTTGAGTGCTCAGGATAGTATTGTTCGAGCAGTTGACATCGCTGTATTCGGTGAGAGCCACATTTGGGCCATACAAACTGAGGCAGGTAAAGTCGCCTTTGACCCCGAAGGTTTGTTAAGCACAATGCCTTCTGTTGTCACGATACTCATCGGTCTCTGGGCTGGTTTTCTTGTCAAATCACCAAAATCTTTAGAGTCTAAAATGGCTGAAATTGCAGCCATCGGGACTATTTTAACACTATTGGGGATTGCTTGGCATGGTATGCTTCCCATCAACAAAGCACTTTGGACCCCATCATATGTGTTGGTCACGGGTGGAATTGGGATGCTTATTCTTTTCCTTCTGACTTGGATGATTGATTTCAAGGGTTGGAAATCATGGACGGGGCCATTTGTCGTCTATGGTTCAAATGCACTTTTTGTCTATTGTTTAGCAGAATTTTGGGCCGGAGCAATGTGGACATTTATAAAATTCCCCAACCCCAACGGTGAATGGACTTTAGCCTATTTAGGCTTATGGAACAGTATTTTTCAGCCTACTTTTGGTGATTATTTCGGAAGTTTTATGTTTGCCATCATTCATGTCGTAGGATTTTGGTTGATACTCATTCCTCTTTATAAAAAGAAAATTTTCATTAAGATTTAACCCACATAAAGGTACCCGATGGCCAAACCAGATATAGTCATTCTTGATAAATTTTTAAAAACTCTAGAGATTCAAAAGTCTCTTCGTTTACCAGCAGTCCTTGCACTGGGTCTATTTATGTACATCGGACTCAGCTCGAGTCAAGAGATATTTGGCATCCCTAAGCATCCTATATTTTTTGGTTGCCTAGTTATTATACCAAGTATCATAATTTTTCATTATTTTAACTGGCGCTGCCCTGCTTGTTCCAAATATTTAGGCCGAATTAATCCTCAGCTACACAAATGCCCTCATTGCACTGTTATCTTACAGGACAAATCAACACTCCATCAACCTGAGGATAAATAGTGAAAATTATTGGAGAATACCCGCACCCTCATTTTAAAGTGACACTCTTTGCTTGGAACAATAAATGGATTATCCAAATTGAAGATGGCCCGATGATTCAGACCTATAAACTAGGTGAATCTGAAATCACCAAGGAAGAGATTCCTGAATTTCTATCTGAAGAGTTTTATCAAAAAGTGGATCTGATATTTAGTGATATGAGTAAAGCCAAAGCACTCTGGTAACAGATTGCTTTTTTTGTTGTACTCTGGTAATAGATTGCTTTTTAACCTCGTATCACCAAGTACACGATATAAGCAGCGTAGATTCCTAGATAGACAAATCCATCCGACCGTGCTATTTCATTTCTTTTGGGCCTAATGATCGAAATCATCAAAATAACCGATGCTCCAATGGCCACATAAAAGTCTGTCATCAATTTGTCATCGACCACAATTGGGCGAATCATCGAACTCAAACCCAGTACCCAAAGTACATTAAAAATATTTGACCCGACAACATTACCCACCGCCATGTCCGCATTACCTTTGCGAGCCGCAGCAATTGAAGCAGCAACTTCAGGTAGAGATGTACCTACTGCGACAATAGTCAAACCAATCAAGGCTTCAGACATTCCAAATGAAGTAGCAATACCCATCGCCGAAGTGACTATCCAATGACCGCCAAAGCCAAGTCCCACAAGCCCCCCGACAATAAACAATATTGCTTTGGGTAGTGGAATTAATTCAGGTATATCTTCATCTGATAAAGCTTCACCTTCACCCGATTTGGAACGCTTGTAAGACAAAAACATAAAGATGATAAAAATCACAATCATCAAAGCACCGTGCCAGCGCTCTAAAACCCAACCACCTCCCTCAACAGAAGAGGGAGTCAAGATCACCATAGCAAGCATAATCGGTAAGACCATGAGACTAAAAGGCATTTCAAACTTTTTCATCGACGGACTCACATGCAATGTCGTAATCGCAGCGGCAATTCCTAAAGCAAGTAACACATTAGCAGTATTAGACCCTAGGACATTACCCACAGCCATTTCTTGAGAACCATTAAAACTCGCAATTAAATTCACCACAAGTTCAGGTGCCGAAGTACCCAAAGCCACTACAGTCATCCCGATCATGAGGTCAGATATATTAAAAGACTTGGCAATCGAGCCCGCGCCTTCTACCAAATAATCCGCACCTTTGACTAAGATGACAAAACCAACGACCAACAATAGATAATCCATGAGATACTCCAAATGACAATATGACAGCAATTTAGTTAATATTAAGAAATGGAAGTACAATGGATTGAAGCTTGGAAAAGACATCTGAGCTTAGAGAGAAATCTCACGAAAGAAACGCTCAAGGCCTACTTGGGTGATTTAGATCAATTCATGTTTTGGGCAGCTGAGCACCAACCTAGCCCTTTGAACCTCACAACCCAAGATCATATTGAATCCTGGATTTATTTCCAAGGTGAAGATGAGAAAAATCCTAGCTCCATTGCAAGAAATTTATCCTCTCTCAAAAGCTTTTTTAAATTCCTACACCAAAAAGACATCATCAACCAGGACCCTTGCCAACAGATTTCAGGACCCAAGCTCGGACAGTATCTTCCTAAAGTCTTGACTCAAAACCAGATGAATGAACTATTTGACTCTATTGATTTGACCAAAAAAGGAGCCAACCGAGATTACACTCTGATTGAACTATTATACAGTGCTGGCCTGCGAATTTCTGAAGCCCTCAATCTAAGGATTGAAGACATCCACATGGAAGATAGTTGGATCTTAGTGAGAGGTAAAGGCCGTAAAGAACGCATGGTACCCATGGGTGAGCAGGCTCTAGATACTATTGAAAATTATATTCAAAATGAGCGCCGAACTCTTGATGTCATTTCGCCCGAGCTACTTTTGAATTTAAGAGGAAAAAAACTGAGTCGCATGGGAGCTTGGAAAATCATTCAAAGGTATAGTGCTCATTGTGGCTTCCCCATTTCTCCCCATACTCTGAGGCACAGTTTTGCAACCCACCTAATTGAAGGCGGTATGGATCTCAGAGTTTTACAAATGTTATTAGGTCATTCAGATATCACAACAACTCAACGCTATACTCATCTTCAAATGAATCAATTCATGGAAGAGCATCGACTATTTCACCCGAGAGAAAAACGAAAATTATAACTGCTCAATTTTAAGGAATCTATTTACGGCCGCTAAACCAACTATTTATATCCATACCCTCAGGGAGCTCGACTTGTGAAGCGTAGACATTATTTAATTTAAGTAGATCGATAATTTCTTTAGCAGCCACCCGACCTGCGGCATCATTATCAAAAGCCAAATAAACCTTTTTGTTATAGAACATCGGTATCCAAGAATCCCTAAAGCTCTTGACCCCCGGCACACCTACCGCATCAAACCCTTTTTCAATCAAAGTTAAAGTGTCAATCACCCCTTCACAGAGGTAAATCACACCAGGTAAAAGGTCTAAAATACGGCGATTATAGACTGTAGGGATGGGACCTTTTAGATTTAATTCTTTAGGTGAAGTCTCATAATCAATAGCTCGAGCCTGAAAATAAACCGGCCTACCATTCATCTCTAAATACGGTAAAATAAGAGAATGTTTAAAATACCTTAGGTGACAATTGTCATTAAAAAATCCAAATTCCTGCAATTCTTGCATAGTGAATTGAAGCTTCATTTGCTGAGAAACTTTTTGATAATCCTTCACCCATCTCAGCCCCTGGCCATCAATGGTTTTTTGAAAAATTTTCCTCTTGTTGAGATATGACCTAGCCTCAGCATCAACAGGAGCGCAAAGTCTAAGAAAATGCAGGACTAAAACAGCCCGACGATTCAACCAAGCTTCACTTCCCTTGGGTGGGATAAATGTTCCCGGAGCTTGCTTTGCTGGCGAATTTTTGATCGATGATTTACTTTTGGATATTTTCGAAACTGATTGAGAATTCGAAATAGAAACAGAAGAAAAATTCCCATGATGATTAAACTTGCCTAAAGGTAAGTTAGTCACCCCACCAGAAAATTCACTCAACCATCTTAAAGCATCAACAAAGCCCAATTCTTGAGACTGCTGAATTAAAGCGATCACATCCCCGCCCACATCCGAGCAAACCCAGCAGGTAAATGTGTTTTTGTCAGGCGAAAAACCCATTGATGGAGTCCGGTCTCCATGGGAATGAGCTTCAGGGCGAATACAGCGAGCCCGGTTTTGGTTAACCAAAATACCTAGAGCCTCAGCCACTTCTATGATAGAGACTTTCTGCTTTAATTCGTTTATTTGCTCTTTACTCAACTTCATAATAATTAATAATACATTTTGAAAAAACAGAGTGCAAATCTTCACACCCACCTTTTTGTTCTATATTTAATAAATGGAAATACAAGAAAACATTGCACTATCTCAATATACCACCTATAAAGTAGGTGGGCTTGCCAAGTTTTTCGTGGAACCTCAAAATGCCATAGAAATTAAAAATGCAATCACCTGGGCCAAAGATCAAGCTCTTGAGTATTACATCATAGGCAAAGGTTCCAATCTTGTGGTTTCAGATCAAGGCTTCAATGGCCTGATTATCTACCTAGGTAGAAGTATGAAAAACATTTCCATCACATCCCATATTATGGAAGTACAAGCCGGAGCACTTCTACAGGCAGCAGTTTCTCAAAGTGTCAAAGCTGGACTTTCTGGTATTCAACACCTTTGCGGTATTCCAGGCACTATGGGAGGCGGCGTTTTCATCAATGCCGGAGCTTTTGATCAAGAGCTCAAACAAACCATTCTCAAAGTTGAGTCACTCACCCAAGAAGGTGAAATCAAAATTCGCACCAATGAAGAGTGTGGATTCTCTTATCGTCATTCCAATTTCTTTGATTTTGATGAAATCATCACAAAAGCATGGCTTCAACTTGAACCTCGACCACAGCCAGATATCGAAGCCGAATATAAATCAACCTTACTAAAACGCAAATCCAAACAACCATTAGAGTACCCTAATGCAGGATCCATGTACAAAAGACCACCAGGCACATATGCAGGACTTCTCATCGAAAATGCGGGCCTCAAAGGATTTCAGTTAGGTGGTGCCCAAATTTCACCTAAACACGCTAACTTTGTCATCAATCAAGACAAAGCTAGTGCTCAAGACATTTATGATTTGTCTGAAGAGGTCAAGCGTGCGGTTTATATAGACTGCAACATCACCCTTGAAAAAGAGCAAATATTCATCGGTGAATTTAAACCTTGGCCTAGAGATTAATTTCTTAATACCAACGTTATATTTCAATTAAAATCATTTCAGAATCACCGTTTAATCACTTTTAAATCATCTCATAACCCTTTTATCATATTTAAAAATGACAAACAAAAAGCCAAATTTAACGACCCAATTGCATACAAAACAGATGAAATCTTTCTTTTTCACTCACTTTTTGAGAAATACGTTCATATTTCATCAATTTATCAAACGTTTACACTACTAAAAGCCCTTCACAAAATCTACTTTTTGGAAGCATTTTAGCAACACTAGTGTAGACTAAATCAAAGGAACACGAAATTGGGCGTATATCAAATCGAAAAAGGTCATAATCTGCCAATTGCAGGTTCAGCCAAATTAAAGCTTGAAGAGTTACCCCAGAGTCAGACCGTTGCCGTTAATTTTGTCGATTTCCCTGGTCGTAAATACCGCGTTCTTGTGAAGGAAGGTGATGTAGTAAAAGCTGGACAAGCTATTGCACATTGCAAATCTGAAAAAGACCTGAATTTTACATCCACGGCTGCCGGTAAAGTAAAGGCTATCAATCGAGGTGCTAGACGAGTACTTCTTAGCATTGTTATCGAAGTATCTGATACTGACAACGCGGTTGAACATCCGACCTGGGACGAAGAAAAAATTAAATCAGCCGATATGGCTGCGCTGGCTACAGCACTAAGAGAATCAGGTATGTGGACTTTAATCCGCCAGCGCCCATTCTCAAACCTAGCTGTACTAGCAGACCTTCCCAAGAGCATTTTCATTAATGCCATGAACTCTGGTCCGAATAATTCAGACCAAGAATTTCTACTCGAAGGCCGCAAAGAAGAATTTTCATTAGGACTTGCAGCACTTGCAAAATTCACTGAAGGAAATGTGAACCTCTTCACTCAAGAAGGCACAATATCGCCAGCTCTTGTTGAAGCAACCGGTGTTGAAAAGCACTCAGTCACTGGCCCACACCCGTCAGGTCTTACTGGTACTCATATTGACCTCGTTGACCCTATTAGCAAAGGCGATGTTGTTTGGTATCTCAAAGCAGATCAAGTGGCTCTTATTGGAGAATTCCTTTTAACAGGTAGAGCTCCTACTCACCAAATTATTGCGGTAACAGGCGAGCAGGCACCTATAAATCATTATGTTAAAGTTAACCGTGGATCGGACGTGGCATCTATTGTCAAGGTTGATCATGCTGCACTTCGTGTTGTCAGCGGCGATGTTCTTTCTGGCGATACCAAATCCGCCAGCGACCACCTCGGACTTTACCACAATCAAATTTCAGTACTACCCGAAGCGACCGAACAACACTATTTGGGTGAAGATCGTCACTGGGCTGGTGCGGGAGTCAACCGTTACTCAACTTTCCGTCTTTTCTTATCCAAAATCATTGATAAAGAAGGTTGGGATTTTGACACAAGTTTAAATGGCGAAGGCCGTGCTATTGTACTTCCTGATGTGTATGACAGATTCTCACCGATAGATATTCCTTTTACTTTCTTAGTAAAAGCATGTCTTGCAGAAGATGTTGATGCTATGGAGAAACTTGGGATTCTAGAATTAGATCCTGAAGACGTAGCACTTGCTACTTTCGCTTGTCCTTCCAAAACTGAGGTCTCCGAAATCATCCGTCGCGGACTTGCAATTGTGGAGAAAGAGGGATAAATGTTAAAAAATATGTCAAAAGGTCCTTTGGACGCGATTATGGAAGCATCTCATAAATTTGCTCCCCTCAAGGCACTTCATCGTGCTATTGAAGCTAATGATACATTTGTGCGTACTCCGCTTAAAAACTCTCAATCATCTGTACATGTACGTGATGGTTTAGACACTAAGCGTATGATGTCAACTGTGATTGTGGCTCTTATCCCCTGTTTGATTTTCGCAATCTACAACACTGGATATCAAAAACTCAACTCACTGAAGGAGACCGGTGGTTTTCTTCTAGGCTCAATTGAACCTAATACTATCAATTATATGATTCATGGTGCTTTCCACGTACTGCCTATGGTGATTGTCACTTATGCTGTTGGTCTTACGATCGAGATGGTTTTTGCTTGTGTTCGAGATCATGATGTCAACGAAGGCTTCTTAGTTTCTGGTATGTTAATTCCTCTGACTATGCCACCTGATGCTCCACTCTGGATGATTGCAGTATCGACGGCGTTTGGAGTAATTGTAGGTAAAGAACTTTTTGGTGGTACGGGAATGAATTTTCTAAACCCTGCCCTAACAGCTCGAGCATTCATGTTCTTTTCTTATCCTACCGCAATTTCTGGTGACCAAGTATGGAGAGCAGTTGATGTTTCAAAAGATAAATTAATTGATGGCTACTCAGGCTCGACCGCGCTTCTTGAAGCAACTTCACTGCCTCGCGAAATGGGTTACGGCATCGTAGGTCATCTAGAAAATAAAGGCTTTGGCTTTTTAGATATGTTCCTTGGACTTATCCCTGGCTCTGCTGGTGAAACATCCACTTTAGTCATCCTTATCGGTGCAGCTATACTGATTTTCACTGGAGTCGGATCACTTCGAATTATGATATCTACTGTTGTAGGTGGACTGATGATGGGATTCATCTTCAACATGTTTGCATCTGATACCTCACTTGCAATATTCCACTTACCAGCACATTACCATTTAGTCATGGGTAGCTTTGCATTTGGTACAGTTTTTATGGCAACTGATCCAGTTTCCGGAGCAGCGACTGCAACAGGACGAATCTGGTATGGTTTCCTTATTGGTGCGCTTGCAGTTTTGATTCGATGCGTTAACCCAGCCTACCCTGAAGGCATGATGCTTGCTATTCTGTTTATGAACATGTTCGCTCCTTTCTTCGACCATTATGTGATCAAAGGAAACATCAAAAGGAGGTTATCTCGTGGGTAAAAATGCTAAAGCGATCATATTCGCACTAACAATGTGTCTTATTGTCTCTATGATTCTTTCTGGTCTTGCTTTCGGTTTACGACCTATGCAAGAAAAAAACATTGAAGTTGATGTGAAGAAAAATATTCTTAAAGCACTTAAGATTTCATCACTTGAGGACCCAACGGCCTCTAAACTTGGCGATTTCTACTCGTCTGTAACCGGTCTAGAAATTGAAAAACTCTATGCCGAAAACGTCAAGTCTATTGTTCTTAATAAAAACAGTAAAATCGACTCTGCCAAAAAAGCTGACAAGCTTACAGATAAAGAAAAGATAGACGGCTTTCGTCCATTATACCTTCATCAAGTGAACGGTAAGATTCAAGCTTATTGTATGCCTATCAAGGGTAAAGGGCTTTGGTCTACTCTCTATGGTTTTATCGCCCTTGCTAAAGACCTCAACACTGTTAAAGGTCTCACATTTTATGCTCATGGTGAAACACCTGGTCTGGGAGCTGAGATTTCAGCTGACTGGTTTCAGAACAACTTTACTGGTAAAAAAATCCTAAATAAAACAGGTGATCTTACTCCAGTTCAAGTAGTTAAGGGCAAAGTAGTGAAGGGTGGCGCAATGGAAGCCCATGAAGTTGATGGTATCTCCGGAGCAACAATAACAGCCAATGGCGTCAACACTCTTTTACAAAAAGACCTTGGATTTTATAACAAATACTTCAACACAATTCGTGGGGGTAAATAATGGCTGCAGTTAAAGATATTCTCAAGGATAACGTCCTTGATAACAACCCTGTACTTGCTCAAGTTTTGGGTATCTGTTCAGCGCTTGCCGTAACAACTCAAGTAAAAGCAGGCCTAACAATGGCTATTGCACTTACTTTGGTGATTACATTCTCAAATGTCTCCATTTCTGCGATGCGAAATATTATTCCTGGTAAGATTCGTATGATTGTTGAACTTGCAGTTATTGCAACTCTAGTGACAATCGCTGACCAAGTTCTAAAAGCATTTCTTTTTGATATGTCCAAGCAACTTTCAGTATTTGTTGGTTTAATAATTACAAACTGTATCGTTATGGGCCGTGCGGAAGCATTTGCTCTTGGCAATAAACCACTCGCTTCTATGTGGGATGGCATTGCTAATGGAGCAGGATACGGTATCATACTTCTAATAGTAGCTGCGGCTCGTGAAATCTTAGGTGCTGGGTCGTTCTTCGGAATACCAATAGTACCGCAAGCTCTTTACGACCTTGGTTATGTTAACATGGGACTCATGGTTTTGGCTCCAGGTGCTTTCTTCCTTATTGGTTTCATTGCTGCTGCCAATCGACTATTTCTCATGAAGGGTGGTAAATAATGGTCGAATATTTAAGTATCTTCGTCAAAGCTGTTTTCGTAGAAAACATGCTTCTTGCCTTCTTCTTAGGTATGTGTTCATTCTTAGCTTGTTCTAACAAAGTGGAAACCGCATCCGGTCTTGGTGGTGCAGTTATTTTTGTACTAACTGTAACGACTCCAGTGAATTGGGCTGTTCATGAATTCTTCCTTAAAAAAGGAGCACTTGCATGGACTGGCAACGAGAGCCTAGCTGGCCTTGATCTTTCTTTTCTTAACTTTATCGCATTCATCGCAACAATCGCGACGATGGTACAGTTAGTTGAGATGATACTGGACAAGTTTTCTCCTGCACTTTATGCATCTCTTGGTGTATTCCTTCCTTTGATCACAGTTAACTGTTCGATTTTAGGAGCTTCACTTTTCATGGTAGAACGCAAATATGCTTTTGATGACGCATTAGTATTTGGTTTCGGATCAGGCGTTGGATTTTTCCTCGCAATTGTGGCACTAGCTGCAATCCGTACTAAACTGACTTATGCTCATCCACCAAAAGCTTTTGAGGGCTACTCTTTAGTATTCATTATCAGCGGGTTGATGGCGATGGGCTTTATGTGCTTCGCTGGTATCCAGCTTTAAGAGGTATGTCATGCTATTTATTATTGTAAGTTTAATCATTTTTACAGCATTTATTATGGGACTTGTGTTCATCTTAATGTTTGCTGAGTCAAAACTCGTTGCTCAAGGTGACGTAACTATTGGTATCAATGGTGACGTTGCTTTAGCCAAAAAAGTCTCACCTGGAGCCACACTCCTTACTGCTCTATCAGAACATGGGATATTCATCCCATCTGCTTGTGGTGGTGGTGGTACATGTGCTCAGTGTCGTTGTCAAGTGATTGATGGTGGCGGGGAGATTCTCCCTACCGAGACAGGTCATATTTCTCGCGCCGATGCAGATGACAACTGGCGTCTTGCATGTCAAGTTAAAATCAAACAAGATATGCAAATTCAGGTCCCAGATGAAATTTTCAACATTCAGAAGTATGAAGCAAAAGTTGTACGTAATTACAACGTTGCATCATTCATTAAAGAGCTCGTTGTAGAAGTTCCTTCTGATATGCCTTATGAAGCGGGTGGATATATCCAAATTGAAATCCCTGAATGTGAAGTTAAATATTCAGACATGGATATCACGGCTCACCCTTCTGAGCATCCAGGTGAACCAACCAAATTCCAAGAAGAGTGGGACAAATTCAAACTTTGGCCTCTTAAAATGGTAAACAAATCTATTGTTGAACGCGCTTACTCAATGGCTTCATACCCTGCAGAGGGTCGTGAAATCATGCTAAACGTACGTGTTGCGTGTCCGCCTTTTGATCCAGCTATTGGTGGATGGGCAAATTTGAATCCAGGTATTGCATCTTCATATATCTTCTCGCTCAACCCAGGTGACACAGTCACTATCTCTGGTCCTTTTGGTGAGTTCTTCATTAATGAATCAGAAGCTGAGATGTTGTATGTAGGCGGTGGTGCAGGCATGGCTCCAATGCGTTCTCATCTCTACCACTTATTCAAAACCTTACAAACAGGTCGTAGAGTGTCTTATTGGTATGGTGGTCGTTCTAAACGCGAACTATTCTACTTAGATCACTTCTATGAACTGGAAAAACATTTCCCTAATTTTAAGTTCTATATCGTACTTTCAGATCCTCTTCCTGAGGACAACTGGGTAAATAAAACTGATACAGATGATTCAAATGGTGATGGATTTACAGGGTTTGTACATAATGCTGTAATTAAAGAATATCTCGATAAACACGATACACCAGAAGATCTAGAACTCTACTTCTGTGGACCTCCAATGATGAACGTTGCCGTTCAAAAAATGGGTGAAGATTTTGGTATTCCTGATGAACATATCCGTTTTGATGATTTCGGTGGCTAAGCTTCGGCTCTATGGTGCAATAACATCATCAAATAAGTGTTTTTTATCACATTTATCACATTTATCACAATGCTTAAAACTTGACTCACTGAGTCAGGTTTTTTTATTTTAAATTTATCTGAGTGCAAATTTTCATCAACGGATATTTATAATGAGTTCAGCTGCGGCACAAATATTAGCTCAAGTAGATGGTTTCAGTAACTTAAATGAAGACGAACTTGAAATCATAGCAAATCTCGCGCTTCCTAAGAAATATACTTTGGGTAGTATTATTGTCAATGAAGGTGACCATTCCGATGAGCTCTATGTCATATTCAAGGGCCAAGTCTCCATAGACTTTAAGTCCTATAATAATACAGCCGTCAATATTTGCCGTATTGGAGAACAACAACTTTTTGGTGAGCTGGCCTATTTAGATGACCAACCTAGAAGTGCGACAGCGACAACCACAATGGATAGCAAGATATTAGTTCTTGGTCGTGATTTACTCAATGAATGTTTCAATGATAACCCAACCATTGGATACAAGGTCATGACTGAAATTGCTCAAATAGTAACTCGTAAACTTCGGTTCACTAATCTTGCTTTAAAAGACAAAGCTTCTCAGCCACAGTTCCCTACTTAGTAAATCATCAATTTTTCATTATGTCATTTAGATCATACACTTAGCTTATAAGCTTTGCATAAGGATTGCGTCTCTAATTTCTATCGACATATTTGACTATACCACGCAGCCAACTGAAGTCCGAGCAATTTTTATTATCACACTTGCAGCCGAGCTATGAATCACTGAAGCCATCCGCAAGGATTGTTGTTTTGGGTGGTGCAATATTCTTATTAAAAGAGTCACTTCCGAATCATCCAAACAAAGATTGGGATACATATGCTAAACTTTGACGCTCGTCGATTATCTGGATTTTTTACTCTCACAGTTGTGTTATGTATGACCAGTGGCTTTAATGGTGTCTAACTTTGTCTTGTACCCTTTGTTCCCATTATACTTATGGCGATGCTTGCATTCTTAATTCAGATGCTTTCAAAAGCTTGTCTCGGAATACTCTTGAACTTATAATGGGCGGCCTCCTCTAGGGCGCGATTATCAATAAAAATGACCTCACAAGTATTCTATTAGCAGACTTTGACTTTGGAGCATCTCCCATTCTTATTTTAACAGTCGCGGCTTTTCATGAAAATTTACTTTCAAATTTAAAGTCAAATACAGCAGAAGCAAGTAACGTTATTCAATGAATCACACCAATCATAAGCAACGTAGCTATTCAACCTGCCGTCATCATTGACTTAGCCTACTCAACTGTAATGTTCTTGGCAATTTCAACTCCACTCAACGCAATTGTTTTTTTAACCAATGAATTAAACAGGACTTTAAATTACTTGAATCCCCGTTTTTAAACATTAATCTAATGTTATTATCATTCTAAAGCAAATCTTCATTTATCATTTAAACTCACTCAGATCTAATTTATAACCTTGAAATTGAAGCCCCGCAGCCTGTAACTTTAAAGCTTCTAAGTCAGAAGCAATAATAACGACTTCACTAGGCTCCAAATTGACTGTCGATTTGATACCAGATTTGTCTAATATACTCTGAACTTTTTGAACACAATTTCCACAGGTTATTCCATAAATAGGAATATGTAATTGACCAGAGTTTGCCCCAACTATAGAAGAAGAACATGTGGAATCATTACTAGCATCAGAACAGGACCCAGAGCGTTGTCTTTTACCCATCCGTTTAGAAATCCAAGATTTTAAAAGGCGATACAAATGAAAACCCCAAACCAAACTAAATAAGACAGATATAATTGTCACAACTAAGGAACTTTCTTCGTGGTGATGAGCCATGCTTTGCGCAACAACTAAGTCACGAAAAAATACATCCATAATAATTGCGGCACCTAGGCTTAATCCAGCCAAAACAATTAAATACATGCTGGTCAACTTAGCACCAAAACTCCCCCATAACCACGATACTGTGGCAGAATTGGTTTCTGGTCCAAGAGAAAGAAATAGGAGTGCACATCCTGGGCTAAATCCTTGAGCCAGTAGTGCAAGAGCGATGGGGATTGAGCCAGTAGCACACACATATAATGGCAGAGAAATAAGAACAATGATTCCATAGGATAGCCAAATATTTTCAACTAGTGACCAATTTTCAGGTATTATGAACTCGAGAGAAGCGCCTAAGAGAGTACCAATAAAAAGCCACTTAGCAATGTCCTTAAAGAGATCCATATAAGCATATTCAAAACTCGTTTTTAAGGTGTGAAAATTTAATTTTTCGGTCCACTTTAGTTCAGTAATAACCGGAGTAATTGTGGCTTCTTGCGACTTTAATTGGGATGACTTACGTGAATCAGGTACAATAATCGTAGCAAGTGCGCCAGTCGTCCATCCACCCACAAAACTCAAAATAACTTTGAACAAAGTATAAATAGGTCCCATCAAGCCCATAAGCGCTGTAATAGAGTCAACTCCCGTACTTGGAGTACTACTTACAAAACTAAGAGTCGCCCCCTTAGACGCACCACTATTATGTAAATGTTGAGCTACCGGAATGACCGAACAACTACAAAGTGGCATTGGAACACCTATGAGTGAAGCTTTAAACACACTCCCCATCCCAGGTTTAGAAAGATGCCGCTCTATCATAGACTTTGGCAAAAACACATGCATCACACCAGCTAAAAACAATCCAAAGGTGAGGTATGGTGCCATAGCCTCAACAAAACGCCAAACGGCTGCCAAATAGGCTATCAAAATATTTAAATATTCAGACATTTTAATAATCCTTATTTCTTTAAGACTTAATTTTGCGTATATTGTAAAAATACTTTCTTAGAAATGCTTTAATAGCAATAAACAAAAGAAAAAGGCAGAACCATGGAATATCGCAAATTAGGTCAAACAGATCTTGAAGTCAGTGAAGTCTGTCTCGGCACAATGACATTTGGTCAACAAAATACTGAAGTTCAGGCACATGAACAACTTGACTATGCTTTAGATCAGGGTGTTAATTTTATTGATTGTGCCGAAATGTACCCCGTACCAGGGAAACTTGAAACTCAAGGCAAAACTGAAGAGTTTATAGGAAATTGGCATAATTCACGTCAAAATCGTGATAAATTCATCCTTGCTTCAAAAATTACCGGAATTTCACCAACGATGACCTGGATCCGTGGATCAGATAATTCATTAAATAAAGCCAATGTCACTGAAGCGATTGAAGGTAATCTGCGTCGACTCAAAACGGATTATATTGACCTCTATCAATTACACTGGCCAGACAGAAAAACCAACTTTTTTGGAAAGCTTGACTATGTACATCAAGATGAAAAGCTTCCTGTAACTTTTGAAGAAACTCTTGAAGCTTTAGATAGCTTGGTTAAAGCCGGCAAGATTCGTCATTATGGTATTTCCAATGAAACAGCTTGGGGTGCAATGAAATGGAATCAAGTGGCCAAAGATATGGGACTCGCACCTATGCAAAGTATTCAAAACCCATACTCATTTATCAATCGTTCTTTTGAAGTTGGACTAGCTGAGGTTTCTCATCGGGAGAAAATTTCACTTCTAGCATATTCACCATTAGCTTTTGGAGTCCTTTCTGGTAAATACCAAAATGGTCAACGCCCCAAGGGTACAAGGCTTGAGTTATTTGGAAATTATTTCACAAGGTATTTTGAAAGCAATGCGGATCTTGCAACTGAACGATATGTCAAGCTCGCCTTACAACACGATATAGATCCCGCTCAGATGGCATTAGCTTTTGTTACACAGAGAAGCTTTGTCACTTCAAATATCATCGGCGCCACAACTATGGGACAACTCAAATCAAACATCAGCAGCACTGAAGTCGTTTTACCAAAAGAATTAATGGACGAAATAGAAGTCATTCACAAAGCCTACCCTAACCCAGCTCCTTGATATGGCCGCTGCTAATCTTGACATTTTGATTATATGGAAAAACCTATCTGACACCGGTATCTATTTAGATTTGACTCTAGAAGGTTCTTCATTTGAAGCCAATATTTATGAGCCTCGCCTCGTCTTTTTTATTGAGAAATTTTTGGAACAAGGAACTCTAAAATTTCATGAAAGCGAAGAATTTCTCGAAGCATTTGAATGGTGGGAACTCAACCTGAACAGTTGGACTGGACAAAATGCCCAGTACGCTTCTAAATTACACATAATCCTACAAAAAACAAAACAGAGGCTTAAAATTTAAGCTTTTACCTTAGTACCCATCAATCATTGCCTCATAGGGACTTGGTAGAAAATTCCACTTAGAATTATAGACATGAACTTGGATAGTTTTTTCACCTCGAGCATTCACAAATTCACCACCCTTATAGGCCCAGGCCAAGACTCCACCAGTCAAGTTATAAGTTGACATACCCAGGTCTTGGTATTTATTGGCTACATCCCCTGATCTCCACCCAATAGTGCAATAGAAGACGATATCAACTTTTTTGTTATAAATCGAATCTTGACGCAATTGTTCGAAAATTTCAAGTGAAATTGCCCCAGGTAACATAGACAACATTTCATTTTTTTCTCGCACATCAACAATTACTAACTGACCATCTTTGGGATATTGAAGGAAGTTCTCAATAGATATATTCCTCACGGATCGGAGGCGCGGTTCAATTTCTGTTTTGATTTTGGCATTTAATTTTTCTAGAGTCAACCTGTCCTCTATAGGATCTCTATGGCCTAAACTTTTTATTTTTAGAAAAGGATTTAAACCATCCTGACTAAATCCAAAACTTATTAAAACGAGTATAAAATGAATAAATTTCACGAACTTACTTTCCAATTTTATCAACTAGTGGCTCATACTAATTCGTATAAACGAGAGTATTTTTCTTTCAAATAATCTGTAAAATATTTGGCATTTAACTTTTCACCACTGATCTTGACCATCAAATCCTGAGAAGAATAAAACTTACCATACCGATGGATATTTTGATTCAACCATAGCTTCAATTCTTCAAATTTACCTGATTGAAATTGATCTTTAAGTTGGGGGATCTGATTTTCTACGGTATTGAAAATTTGAGCAGACATTAGATTCCCTAATGTATAGGTTGGGAAATATCCAAACAAACCTACGCTCCAATGAACATCCTGTAAAAACCCACGCATCGGTGAAGTTGGCAAAAGTCCTAAGTATTCATCAGAAAGTTCATTCCATCTGGCTTCAATATCAGAAACTTTTAGTCCTTCATTAAAAATTTCTCTTTCTATTTGAAAGCGAAGAGCGATGTGTAAATTATAAGTGAGCTCATCTGCATCAACTCTAATCTCCCCTGATTTTACTTTATTAACAACCCGATAGAATGTATCAAACTCTATACCATTTAGATTTTCAGGAAATCTAGTTTGCAACTCAGGCCACATCCAAATCCAAAACTCGCGTGATCTGGCGACCTGATTTTCCCACAATCTTGACTGCGATTCATGCACACCCAAAGAAATTGATTCGGCGATGGGCGTTCCAATCCATTTTGCTGAAAAACCTTGTTCATAAATTCCATGACCGCCCTCGTGTGCAGTAGAGAAAAAGGCATCAAAAAACTCTGATGGACTGTATCTAGTTGTCAGCCTGACGTCATTTAAATTTAAGCCCTCAGTAAAAGGGTGTTCAGAGACATCCAACCGACCACGCTCAAAATCAAAACCCATTTTTGTCAGTAAGAACATACTCAGTTCTTCTTGCTTAGATGTATCCCATTCTGAGTTTTCAAAAGCACCTTTGGGCTCAGGTCTTGACTCAACTTTACGAAGTAAAGGAACAATTTCAGCGACTAGATCTTTAAACAAAAGGGCGAGTTCATCACCTTTGGCCCCTGGCTCATATTCATCAAGCAAAGCATCATATGCACTTTGACCCTCTAACTTAAGGTGCTCACCGGCTTCTTTAGATAATTCAATAATCTTTTTCAAGTAGGGAAGAAATAATTCACTGTTGTTTTCAGACCGAGCCTGAGACCACGCTTGTTGACTCAGGCTTGTCGTTTTACTGAGCTCTTCAACCAGGCTTGCTGGTAATTTTATTTGCCTCTTATATTGTCGATTCCATTCTCTGACAACTGCTCTTTGTTGTGAAGATAATTCGCTTGAGTTTCCACTAAGGGCTTCAAGAATCCCTCCGAGTTCTGGCGAGGTG
>CAWVXU010000053.1:0-18976 GCA_963934255.1 uncultured Fibrobacterales bacterium | reverse complement strand
GTTAACATTGTAAGTTCAGAAGGCATCAATGCAGCACTTCTTGCATTTGCTGAAGCTAAATGTGATGGTATCATCCAAGTTTCTACTGGTGGAGCTGAGTTCGCATCCGGTCTAGGACAAAAAGACATGGTAAAAGGTGCAATCGCTCTTGCTGATTACGCTCGTGCTATGGCTGCTCATTATGACATCAATGTAGCTCTTCACACTGATCACTGTCACGACAACAAAATCGAATCTTTCTTGATTCCTCTTATCGAAGAGTCTGAAAAACGTGTTGCTGCTGGACAAGAGCCTCTTTTCAATTCACATATGTATGATGGATCAACAGTTTCTCTTGATAAAAATTTGAAAAACTCACAAGTTCTTCTTGAGCGCTGTACTAAAGTTGGAATCATTCTTGAAGTTGAAATTGGTGTTGTTGGTGGTGAAGAAGATGGTCACGAAGCTGAAGTGACTAATGATAACCTTTACACAACTCCCGAAGATATGATTGCTACACATAAAGCACTCAAAGACATCGGTCCTTATATGCTAGCTGCAACTTTCGGTAATGTTCACGGTGTATACAAACCTGGTAATGTTAAATTAAACCCTGGCATCCTGCGTGATGGACAAGCCGCTATCGCTAAAGAATTTGGTGCTGCCGAGTCTGCATTCCTAGTATTTCATGGTGGTTCAGGTTCAGAGCTTGCTGACATCCATGAAACACTTAACTATGGAACTATCAAAATGAACATTGATACTGACACTCAGTATCATTTCACACGTCCAGTTGTAGATCATTTCTTCACAAACTACGAAGGAATTCTTAAAGTAGACGGCGAAGTTGGAAACAAAAAAGTTTACGACCCTCGTTCATACCTTAAAAAAGCAGAGCGTGGCATGGCTGATCGTTTGATTCAAGCTGCATCTGACCTTAAAGCAACTGGTACAACTCTAGGTAAAATCTAATTTTAAACTGATTTTCAAGTATTAACGCTTGAATACAGCTTAGGTTATTAGAATGCTGTCTCTGTTTTGAGACAGCATTTTTTTTGGTATTTTGCATCTTACTTGCATATCTATTTTACCGTCCAGCAATTGGAAAACGAATGACACCTATTGAAAAAACATGGATCTTTGATTGGAATGGAACACTCTTAAATGATGTAGATCATTGCTATGAGATTGTCTGTAATTTGGCTTCCAAGTATGGGGTGCCGTCTTTTACCAAAGATGACTATCTCAATTCATTTGGTTTTCCAATTAAAACCTATTATGAATCACTCGGTTTTGATTTTTCCAAATACGAGTATGAAAACCTTACTTCAGAATTTATGCAGCAATATCATTTTGATGAAACCAAACTCCAACTTTATCCGGCCACACGCTCTACTATAAGTAAAATAAAGCAAATGGGTATTGATATGGAAATTCTATCTGCATATCAGCATAGCCGATTAAATTTACTGCTAAAGAAATTTGAACTTACAAATTTCTTTAGAGAAATTAATGGTATTGAGAATGATATGGCTCACTCAAAGTCACATCTATTAGAGGCTCGGCTAGAAACTCTTGTGGCAACAGATTGTTTGATGATTGGTGATACATTACATGATGCAGAAATTGCTTATAATCACGGTATCAATTGTGTATTAATAGCACAGGGGTACCAATCAAAAGAACGATTACTAAATAATAAGTATGGATTTGTAGTAATTGATAATTTGGATGAATTATTTAATGAGGCGAGCACGTTCGAGGAGTGACTGGACCTCAACTAGATTGTCTCTAATTTGTTGATACTCTTCTCTATAGTGAGCATCTTCTTTGATATGACTATTCTGTTCTTGAGCTTCAGCTAATACTTGTTTGAGTTCAGTAGGACTAAAGCTACTTAGCTCAGAATTAATCTCTTTATCACTCACACTTTGACTTAAACGAATTTGTATCCATTGAATCTTGTGTAAATCAACCTGACGATAGACCCTTTTAGCGGCGCGATTTCTTGTAGGTTTAATCGGAAAAACCTCTTCCCAATTAACTAATGAATCAGAATCTAAACCGGTAATTTGTGAAATATCAGAGATTGAAAAATACAAACGAACGCTTCTATCAAAACCGTATTTCATTTAAAACCCCTCTATTTTGGGGTCTCTTTTCATCAATGAAATAGTTGCAGCTTTGGGGCTAGAGCCCTGGTAAATAATTGCATAAACTGCTTCACTGATAGGCATTTCGATATCATATTTTTTCATTAATTGAAAAGCACTCTTGGTGGTCGGAACACCCTCGGCAACCATTTTCATGGAAGCTAAAATATCTGCTAACGATTCACCAGAACCAAGGCGATAACCTACAGATCGGTTTCTAGAGTGTTGACTCATACAAGTAGTAATTAGGTCACCCATGCCTGCTAAACCAGAGAAAGTTCTTACTCCACATCCCAAAGCTTCGCCGAGCCTTGATATTTCGGCAAGACCACGACATATAAGGGCGCCCTTGGTGTTATCACCAAATTGGAGGCCATCTAATATCCCGGTGGCTATGGCAATAACATTTTTAAGTGCACCACAAAGCTCAACACCCATCACATCTTCAGATGTATAAACTCTGAAGTTTTCTGTGAAGAATAATTCTTGAACTTCAGTAGCAATTTTGAGGTTAGTAAAAGCCACAACCACAGAAGTAGGAGTAGCTTGAGCAACCTCTTCAGCGTGAGAAGGACCTGACAATACACCACAATTACTTTCTTTAAGCCAGCAAACATCTTGCACTAATACTTCAGTCATCCGAAGGAGTGACTCTTGTTCAATGCCCTTGGTCAGACTAATAACACGAGTGTCATTAGGCAGTTTCAACTGGTTAAGCTGTGATGATATAGTGCGAATTGCGCTTGATGGTAATACGATAGTGATTAAGGAACTATCAGCACATGCTGATGCCAAATCATTGTGATAAATAAAATTTGCAGGTAATTTAATATTAGGCAAGAGATCCGATGCTGAATTCTTAGCTAAACTATCAAGAGTCTTTTTATTTCGAGCCCAAAAATGTACCTCGTGGCCATTTTGTGCTAAGACTATTCCAATGGCAAGTCCCCAACTTCCAGTACCAACAACTGTTACCTTCATTATACTTCCTTTTTTTTACTGCCAAAACGATTCTCAGTACCATTTAGTAGGCGCTGTATATTTGCTTTGTGTTTGAAGGTAACGAAAAAAGTCACCAAAACTCCTGTAATTAAAAGAAGTAAATTTGAAATATTTTGGTTGAGAAAATAACTCAATCCAAGTGAAATAGACAATGCAAAACATGCGAGTATTGAAGCTAAAGACACATAGCGAGTTACTAATGTGATAGTAAGCCATACAACAAAAGCAATCAGTGCCTCAAACCATGCAAGACATAAAAATACGCCGAGTGCTGTAAGAACACCTTTGCCACCTCGAAAACCAGCCATACATGTAAAACTATGACCTAAAATGGCCACAAAACCAGCGGCCATTGGAAGCCATGAAGAAGCACTACTACCTTCAGATAATTGAATGGCAATATAAGGCGCAAGTACGCCTTTTCCTAAATCAAGAAACACAACTGGAAGCGCAGGCTTCCACCCAAGGACACGAAATGTATTGGTGAGACCTGCATTTTTGGAACCTTCATCCCGAATATCGATACCAGCAAATAGTTTGGAAAACCACACGGCAGAAGGTATAGAGCCTAATAAATAGGCAACCACTAGACTAACAGGTATGTTAAATAATAGACTGCTGCTCAAGTTCCTCATCCTTTCGAAGTCTTAACTCTAGGTCAAAGTTTAATTTTAGGGGAGCGCCCTCTAATTCGAAGGCTTTAAATAGTTTACGCCTAAAGTAACGCTTCCAAGATTCATCAACAAGCTCTGGGTGAGAACACTCGATAGTCACCACCGGTGGGTTCACCATAATCTGACAAGCACGATTCATTTTAATGAATTGAGAATGCCTTGTTGGATGCGGGTTAGCGCCAACAGCTTCATTAAAGACTTCAACTACACGGTCACGACCAAGCACCCTGAAACAATTGTCATAAATTTTGACAACTTCTTCAATGACTCGGTTTGAACGCAAACCTGTTAAAGCTGAGATGGAGATTATTGGAACAAATTGCAGCTCAGGACTACGATCTTTGATTTCTCGAACGCGTTCATCGAAAGTTTTATCTTCCTTCTCAACAGCATCCCATTTGTTGACAACAACAAGTAGGCCTTTATCATTTTCTTGAATCTGGTTTAAAATTCGTAAATCTTGAACACCAATATCTTCATTACCATCGAGCATGAGTATGCAAACATCAGATCTTCTGATTGACTCAAGTGAACGCATATTAGAGAAATATTCAACTTCGTCATTGACGCGGGCCTTTTTACGAAGACCAGCCGTATCAGTGATTTTAAATTGACGCTTGTTCCAGTTGAATGTGGCTTCAATGGAGTCACGTGTAGTGCCTGCGACATCGGATGTAATAGACCGATATTCACCTAAAATTGTATTAAGTAATGTTGATTTACCGGCATTAGGTCGACCTAAAATTGCCATACGAATCATTTCGTCTTCTTCAAGCTCGTCTTCTTCAACAAAGCCTTCAACAAGTTTATCCATGAAGTCACCCATTCCATAGCCCGTTGTAGCAGAAACATTGAAGGGATCACCCATACCTAATTTATAAAATTCGTAATTTTGATAGCGGTCAGATTGTTTTTCAGATTTGTTAGCAACCAGAATAAACTTTTCTCGAGCTCTCTTGACAAGTTTGGAAAATTGCTCATCCATCTCAGTCAAACCCACTTGAGCATCTACCATAAAGACTACTTTGTCAGCTTCTTGGATGGCAGTTAAAATTTGATCTCTTACTGCCTCTGCAAGTTCATCAATAAGTTCATCCATAATATAACCGCCGGTATCAACGAGGGTAAAATTATAACCATTCCAAAAAGTATTCTGGAAATGACGATCGCGAGTAACACCATCACGGTCAGCTACAACTGCTGCACGACGTTTTAAAATGCGATTAAAAAGGCTTGATTTCCCAACGTTGGGGCGCCCGATAATGACGACTGAGGGTAGTTTTTTCATAGGGTAATCTTAGAAATTCTAAGCTAAATTGTCACTAAATAGCTTGTAAATCAATGACTTAAAGGTCTTTGACTTCTTCAAAACTCAAAGTAACACATTCGGCTAATTCTTTGAATTTCTCCTCAATTCCATCGGGGTTGGACTCTTTGCCTGCTTTTTCAAGAAGAAAAGCAATATCTGCGACACCGACGAATCTAAGATTTGCTGCTGCGCCATTGATTGCATGCGCTCGATCTTTGATTCCATCAAAGTCTTTTGCCTCAACATATGCGCCGAGCTCAGGCACACACTCGTCAAAAAACTCTTTTAAATCACCTATAAACTCAATAAACTCCCCTAAATCGAGCCCTAGTTCAACTATAGCACGCTCATTATCAACAAGTTTTGACATTAAAATTTCCTTTTCATTTCTTTTAAGATATGTATTTAAACTGTATAGGTGAGGGGTTTTTGGTTTCAATAGTACATTTAGCATTAACCATACTGGCCACCTTGAAAAATCTTGGTATAAAGATTTGTTTTACTAATGGTTTGACGATGTAATCAGCAATCCCTGTTTGAGCTACTCCACTCACTCTAAGTCTTTCAGCTATTGACGAAAGCATCGTGATATGAGTAGTGTCAAATTCAAACTCGAGTTTTTTCACCAAATCAAGTCCTGACTCTTCTTCTAACATCTCGTCTAAAATCATCACATGAATCTTCTGTTTTTTATGATATCATAAGCATCAAGGCGATGAGATGCGGTGAACACTTCAAAATCAGATAATTCATCACTGTCCTTAACAAGATTAACAACTATATTATGAATGATTAAAACATCATCGACAATTAATACTTTTTTCAACAGACACCATCTAATATTCAACCCATTTTATTGTATCGCATTTTATGTCAGGGTGTCAAGATAATTTTTACGAAATTGCATTGCCAAGCCAATATCTGCAGCCTCAACTTCTACTTTTTGATGAATAATTGCAATTAATTGTGCTAAATCTTTGATTTTATCTTTTTCGCGATATGACTTTTCGCTTAGTATTTTATTAAAGATTTGAATTTCCTCGGCTTTCCTTGTAAAGGGCATTGAATTTACCTTTGATTGCTCTAATAAGGTTTTAATTTCATTGATTTCATTCAGAAAAGACTTAAACTCTAATTTGTTTAGATCTGGGTCTATTCTTTCATAATTCTGAGGCGGCATAAGCGGAAATTGGAAATGCAAATCAATTCGCTCTAATAACGCGCGAGAAATTTTCGTTTGATACTTTTTTATTTGAGTCGCTGTACAAAAACAATCTGAGTAGAGATATTGCCCACAAGGACAAGGATTAGCGGTGAAAACAAATTGGGCACTCGCTGGTATTTTCAAATTCACCCCAACCCTATTGTATTCAATAAATTTAGTTTCCATTGAACTTCTAATCTTCTCAAAAAAACGAGAGGGGAATTCTAACGCTTCATCCAGAATCAAAACTCCGTTGTGAGCTAAACTTATTACTCCTGGGTGAAATGGACGACCTCCACCCAAAAACCCCAGTTCACTTATAGTGGGATGTGGCATTTGAAGTGGCACTTCATCTCTTTTTAGAATTTTAGAACTCATCATTTCATGAATAACTTGGCATTCAAGCCATTTTTCAAAGTTTAAAGGACTTTTTAATATATGGACTAATTTAGCGAAGTGAGTTTTACCACAACCCGGTGGACCCAATAAAAATAGAGACCTATTAGTGACAACCATCAGTTTAAGCAAAAAGCTTAGCTTAGGATCAGAACTATAATGACACCAATCAGTGTGTTTAATTATTGGATGGATCCAAGAATTATCTGATGTAAGTTTAACATTTGTATTTGATTCTGAATTTTGATCGCATTTTACATTTGAGTATGGATTGGAACTTAGTTTGGATGTTAAGGCTAAATTAGAATCTAAATTTTGAGTATCATTAGAATTTATACAGTGTTTATTTAAACTATTAGATTTGTTTTTGGTAAAATTCTTTTGAATGAATTGGGGGTCACAGAGCTCATTTACGTTATCAATACCAATATATCGTATGCCTGGAAATTGAACCGATTGCGATAATTGTTTTTTAGGAAGTATAATAGTATCAAAATTGGAATTCATCAAAAATTGGCTAAAACACATCAGATTTGATATACTCTGAACTCTCCCTTCTAATGATAGCTCCCCTAAAATGATACAATTATCTAGTTGAATATCTTCGGGAAACTCACCTATGCCAAGCAGCATTGAGATTGCAATAGCAAGGTCATACGAGCTGCCATCTTTGGAAATATTGGCTGGGCTAAAGTTGAAAGTCCATTTATAGGGCCTGACATCTCTATTGTTTTCAATTAATGCCGAAATCACCCGTTCACGAGATTCTTTGATTGCTCTACCAGCAAGCCCCACCATATCCCAGCTAGGGATACCCTGTCGACATTGGACTTCAATGCACACGGGGATGGCATTGAAGTCTTGTCTAGTAAGGGTCCATACTCGATGGATCATTTAATTGTTTGAACCGATTCGTTTTCGTATTCTGTCAATACAGTCTCCTCAATATGTTTACGGAGTTCACTAGTCACAGGGTAATAGACCTGTTTGTAATCCTCGCCTTTATAGGATGCGTCGTTGGGGTATGAAACAAACAAGCCATGAGTGCCTTCGTAAATACGCAAACCAGTTAATTGTAAGGCGTCATTGAGTGAAATTCTCGCAAATGCTTTGAGCTTACCTTGAGGCTCTTTAATGGGGAAAACTTGTACTTGAGTAATGAGTAATTGATTGTCGTTCATATCGGTCCTTTCATTTGTAACCGATATTTGGACGAATGACTATCCATTTTTGAAACACTTATTTTGACTTAAAGTATTAATAATTATAATTTATCTTAGAAATTTGAAAACTCAAAGACATTGATTCAACTTATGTTTGATTAAGTGTAGGGGGCAAGAGAGAAATACTCGGTGCCTCAGGCAATATAAGTGAAGCTGAGATACATTGGGCATATATTTAGAATCACTTTGTGAGCTTGGCTTAAAGCGAGTTGAGTTGATTATTTCAGATGGCAGTTCTGGTTTAAAAGCAGCCAGGCAATCAGTAATTCCATCTGTTTTATGGCAAAGACGTTTTTCCAATTTAATACAAAATACACCGTCAAAATTAGCATCCATAAAACAACGAAAGAGTATCGCAAATGACATGAGGCCCATGGAAATTAATCCACCAAAAAATATATTAAGACAACCCAACCATAATGAGCAAAAAATGGAACTGTGAATTTACAGAAATAACCGTGCCTTTATTAGCGCAATTCTAGATATTAAAAGTTATTGATAAATAGGAATCAATTAATTTCTAATTTATTTATATGAATAATAATGAGATCAGAATTTTAAAGCACCTTGATTTGATTGATGATCAGGACCCTATGGGTGAGTCCTTAATTCATTCTGATAAAAGTTCAAAAGTCTGGATTCCAGAAACTCAAGGCACTGTTCTGGGAAGTTCACAAAAGCCAGAGCTTGAATTAAATATTTCCAATATACTAGCCGATAACATCCCTGTATACAAGCGCAGAGGTGGAGGTGGATGTGTATTATTAAGTTCAAAAGGGCTTTGTTATGCAATAAAATTCAAACGAAAAAAGGATTTGTCAATTCAGGATTATTTTGAAATGGGAACATCAGTATTACAAAATGTCTTATGGAAAGAATATCAAATTGAATCACATATGCGCGGGATTTCGGATTTAGCAATTGGTGATAAAAAGATTCTTGGTTGCAGCCTATACCTGCCCAAAGACTTCGCTCTATTTTATGCGTCCGTTCTCGTCGGGGACGAAAGTGAAGCCATCTCAAAATATTTATCTCACCCAACCCGAGAACCTGATTATCGGCAAGGTAGGAATCATGCAGAATTTATCAGCTCCATCTCTCATTTCATTGACCATGATGACTCTAAAAATGATACAAGTTTAGTTCAAAAAGTAAAAAACTTGCTTGAAATAGAAATCGAAACTGAATGGATTCACGCATTGGCTTAAAACTTTAGTGAGGCTTAACGAAAGATTTTTATTTAAAAGCTGATACCAAGAGAGGCTGATGCCCAAGTGTATGAAACCTTATAGACAAACAATCCTTTTCTTAAAAAGGGTTGGTTTCTGTATCCAGCCTCTAATTCAAACCTTGGATGTATTTCCAAGTCCCGCCATAATTTTATTTCCTTAATGTAAGCAAAAGAAATTGCTGGATCAAATTTATCGTCTTGGTTACCATTCTCCAAATTTTCATGAAACATAAGCAGCCTCAACCCGCCGAGACCATAGACATTTAAAGGCTGACCAAATCCAAGTTCGACAAATGTGACATTTTGTGTGATATTACTCATCCAAAATCGATAATATAAACCCATAGTCATAGTCATATCTAAACCCTTAGTCACTCCTGCTTGTAATAAGGGTTCTAATGAGTTTTGAATAAAACTTAATTGACTAGTTACGTTCCAACGAAGCTTAGATATATTTTCTTCAGAATTTGCTTTTCCGTAGTATTGAGACTCTAACTCCCATTTTGAGTTGGGGTCAAAACTTTCAATCCCTGCGAAGCAAGTTGAGTTAATTAAAACAACACAACATAGAAGAGAACCCAATGCGGTAATAATGCTTTTATCCATAGAAATTAAGAATTCAAACTACTTATAAAACTTCGAATTGAGGTATTCATCTAAATCTGGTTGTCCTGACAAAAGCATTTTTTGTTGAAGCTCTGCAATCATTTTACGAATCCCGAACCATCTATATCCAAGTACCGAATAGGATTGCACCGCATCGGCTCCTATATTTAACATATCCCAAACTTTATATCCATGGTCAATTCCACCTGAAGGAAGTATTGAAAATTCAGGGTATTTATTTTTAATATAATCTAAAGCTCTATAGGTATTGACATATAATGGACGGCCTGATAAGCCACCAAGCGCACCTTCTCCTGTAACTGACTTGAGTGAGTCAGGACCATTTAAAAGATTAAGGTACTTTGCCTTGTTTCCAGGGAAGGTATTAAATAAAACTAAACCATTAACACCACTGTCACGAGTAAGCTCTAAAACTTCTTCGAGATGTTTGGCGCCCATATCCGGACTTAACTTCGCGTAGACTGCCTTCCTGACAGGTAAACTTTTGCGGATAGTCATGACTTGATTAAGCATAGTTTCCAAGTAAGCCATCTGTCCATCAATGCGGTCATGACCGGTGTTTGGACAACTCACGTTTATTTCAACATAATCTGCAGCATTATAAGCACGACGAAAGCTTTGAAGAATATCCTCTAGCTTATCAGTTGGATCATCAAGACCAGGCGTTTCCCCAATAGAAATACCTATACTAAGACTTTTTTTGTGTGCCTTAATTAGATCGCGATCGACAACTTCACATATGTGCTCCACACCCGGATTATTAAGTCCCATGGAATTTTGGATTCCACGATCTTCTTCTAGCATGCGAATTCTTGGCGTATATGGATTACCCTTTCTCGAACGCCTGGTAACAGTACCGACTGCAATTCCACCAAATCCTAGATTACTAAAATCAGGGATATTTTCACCATACTTATTGGCACCTGCTGCTAAAATAATTGGGCTTCCAAAACTAAGTGTATTGGACTTATCCGCAAACGTAATCGTTCGATTCACATTAATTGCTGAATCAATCGATGGTTTGGGTAAAAATTTAGCCTGGGCAGCAAATTGTGCAAGCTTATCGTGTCGAGTCTCTGCGTTGGGAACAAGCTTCTTACCAATTTTTAATAATTGATCACCAAAGTCCATCGCATAATCATGGTTTTCTACTGAGTCTGTCATATTTGTAAAAAATAATCAATTAAAGGTGACAAGGTGTGTAGTTTGTTAAATTTAGGTGCAAATAGCAACAAATTGAGATTAATATGCCAGAAATACTCCAAATAACAGGGACACCTAATTCACTAGCGAAGAAATTTCATGCCGATGAGTTATTAAGTCCAGCTAAGCCACTCTCCTATAGTAATAAAATGGAAGCTGCTAGTAATGAAACGGCTCAGGCCCTTTTCGAACTTGCCTATGTGACTAACGTCTTTATATTAGATCAAGTCGTGACTATCAATGTCAAACCTGGTACTGATTGGGAAATGGTCGAACCAGAACTTGCCATGCTTCTAGAAGAATACCTAGAGCCAAGTGAAATTTCAGAAATAGTACCTGAAGTTGACCAAAAGATTGATTTTCCTGAAGATTACTTCGGAATGACTCTTGAGGATCAACTCAAGCACCTCAATACTATCCTTGATGTTAAAGTTCGTCCCGGACTCGCAGGCGATGGCGGTGGTTTGGATATCACAGGTATCGATGGGGCTACCGTATATATTTACTACTTAGGTGCGTGTGGAAGTTGTCCAAGTGCTACATCTGGTACACTTAATTTTATTCAATCGACTTTCAAGCAACTGGCCCACCCTACTATTGAAGTCACTCTATCCTAAGACACCTTCATTTTAAGGAGAAAAAATGAATAAAAATAAATTTATTGAATTTCTATTGGACTCAGAGGTCCTAAGATTTGGTTCTTTTACCACCAAAAGTGGTCGTCAAACTCCTTATTTCATTAATACAGGGCAATTTCGAACTGGCGAGCAGATCAGTCAACTGAGCTCATGGTACGCAAAAGTATTCAAAGATCAATTTGAAGGCCGGATTGATAATTTATATGGTCCTGCATACAAAGGTATCCCTTTAGCCACAGCTATGGCACTACAATTATCTCAAACACACAATATAGACCTTAGCTTTACTTTCAATAGAAAAGAAGCTAAGGACCATGGTGAAGGTGGAGTTCTTGTAGGCGACACTTATATTGAACCTCGCAAAGTACTTATAGTCGAAGATGTTATTACAGCCGGTACTTCTGTAAAAGAGACCTTGGAAATTCTTAAAAACATTGACAATGTCGAGATTGTCGGGTTAATAATTTCTGTTGATCGTAAAGAGGCTCTTGAAGACGGTCGAAGTGCACTTCAGACCGTTCAAGAAGACTATGGTATAGAAGTTTCCTCAATAATCAATATTGAAGATATCATCGCATTTGTTCAAGATGTAAAAAATCGTAAGAAATATGATATTGCAGAATCACAAGTTCAGCAGATGTTAGAATACCGCTCTAAATACGCAGCACAAAACTAGGGATAAAGATGTTTTTAACCAAACAAGCAATTCAAGCCGCAGTTAGCTCAGAAGATATTCACATTAAACCTTTTATTGAGGATCACCTTTCTCCTAATTCAATCGATGTAACTCTAAATAAGCACCTGCTCATTTACACCTTAGAGGGTGGTTGTTTGGACATGAAAAAAGAAAATCCAACTGAAAAAATAATTATCCCAGAAGATGGTTTTATTCTGCAACCCAATGTACTTTATATTGGGAGCACAAATGAAACAGCCACTTCACACAAATATATCCCAATGTTTGAAGGTCGCAGTTCTATTGGCCGTTTAGGAATCAATACACATATCACAGCAGGCTTTGGAGATGTAGGTTGGGGATATGAAAAATTAGCTAGGGAAGTGAAGTGCCTCTACCCTACTTGGACACTCGAGATTTGTGTGGTACATCCTGTTCGCGTTTATCCAAATGTTAGAATTGGTCAGGTTTACTTCGTAGAACCTAAGGGAGAAATAGAGTTCTACAAAGGCAAATATTCAGCTCAACAATCACCACAAGCATCAAAATCATATTTGGATTTTAAATAATTGATTTTTTGGTCAGGAAGAGAAACAACTTTGAAGAAATTATCACTTTTCCGCCTCGTTCGTCTTAGTCATTTGGTTATCCTCTTTAGTCTACTCCTTATGACTGCTTGTAGTTCTGAAGTATTTAACACTAAGAAATGGTCTAACAACCCAGCCTATCAACAAAAAATAGACACCCTATTCATTCCACCTCTCATTGGACAATTTGTAATACTCCATCCTGAACAACTAGGTCAAGAGTTGCAAATTACCAGTGGACTTGATTCTATTATGTTGGGATTTTTTACTGCTTCACTATTAAGTGAAAACACCAATAGTTCTGTCCAATTTTTACCTATCTCTGAAGTAGTCCTTCTTGAAGATAAGGTCACCAATCCGGAAATACAACCAGGGTTTTTCATTAAGGCCAACCTCCCGCAACAAAAGTTAGCGCCCAATGCTAAAAACTCACCTATACTCCTTATTCATGAATGGTTTTTAGGCTTTGGTATTGAATCAAATTCTTTTTACGATCAATATGCTTCTCGTCAAGAGCGTGACCCCAAATCTGCTAAGGGCCTAGGGTGTGTCATGAGCTATAGCCTATGGGATCAAGCCAAAGCACAAGTAATACAATCCGGTGTCGTTGAAGCTGTTATTCCTCGTAAAAAAATATGGGAAACAGATGATTTCAAGAGCTTAGCCAATCAAATAACGCTTTCCTTATACAGTCAGATAGAAACCTTAGGGAGTGCATCTAAGTGAAAAATTACCTAGCCGGGTTTATACTCATTTTTGTTTTGTTTACTCAAGTATCAGCCGAAATTTTTATTCCATCTTATTTAGAGGCTGAGATACTCTTGCTTGATAGTGATTTAAATATGGCTCAATTAAGCCAGGACTTGAATATTCTCCGACCTGATTTAAAAGGTGCCCAAATTAGGTATCCAGGTGAGCTGATGAGAGATACTCTAGTAGCTGAATATGTTCAATGGTATCAAGCCAATTACCACCCTGCAACCCCAACTAAATTACTCGAAAGTCGTGTCGATCATGTTAATCAAGTTTTAACTGAATTATGGGGGGCCTATTTATTAATTCCACATAAAAAAGATGGGGAAACGTATTTATCACTTTTTATAAAAGGTGATCGTTATCCTCAATTTACTCGGGTTAAACCTGACTCCAAACCCTTAAGCACATGGATTTCTGAAAACTTATTTGATGAAAAAGCAGTTCGAAGACTATCTCATGAAGAACGAGCTCAAGAGCTTGCTTTACCTGCCGCTGAATATTATGAAGAGGTTAAACTTGATCGGTTTATTGCTATTGGCTTAGGGCAACACAAGTCAGTTTCACGATCAAACCCTCCCCCTTTTAAATCATTTTATCAACCCTCAACTAAAGATACTTCGGACATACTTACATGGTCTCAGATAAGTAGTCCATTATACCAAGCATCGCTGGGGTGGAATGTAGCCGAACTGTTTGGGGGTGGCTTTATGGCTAAATATTCTAGCCTTGCGATGAATTATGAATCAAAAACAAACCCTGGTGTTCAGATATGGCATTACGATCGATATGAGTTTGGAATATTTGGAACAATCGGTAAAACGTATTATCTCAGTCCTAATTGGAGTGTTTACCCACATGGATATCTTTCTTTTCAATATATAATATTTGATGAAGAATTTAAAATTTTGGAAGATACCCCAGCTTCTTTGCTTCGAGTAAAATTGCATACAATTAATGGTGCATCTGGAGCTCTTGGATTCAAAACTTTATACAAAAGACAGTTCGGTGTAGACATTCAATGGGGTCTCAATCATGCAAGCGGTAAGTCACCTGATGATTTTGAAAAAGCGGAAAGTGGAGTTAGTGTCAACGGTCGTGATAAAGCCACAATCTATAATGAACAATATGTTATGATTCAATTGGTCTACAATACTCCCTCAAGTTTTTAACTACTCAAGAATCTATTGATTTAGATTTGTAGATTTTAATTATTTGATTTAAAATTTATTGTTTTCAGCAAGCTACCATTTGGTATTTCAACTTCATATACCTGAAACCACAATTTACCTGTTAAAAATAATTTATTTTTTTGAGAGTCCCAAGCAATACCATTCATTGAATCCATTTTCGATTTTTCATTATTGGGTATCGATGAAAGAACTTTTGAAAAATCCCATTTCTCAATAAGTTTGTTTTTTTTAAGATCAAATATGAGAATATGATTTTTGTACCATAAGTTGATTAATAGATAGTCATCAATTACCTCAAGTTCATTCAAACCTTTATGCTTTTCAGTATTTAAAATAGACAGGTTTTTATTAATATCTATCGTGGCAAGAACATCGCCATTGAGAGGGTTTATTTTTTTAAGTAGAGAACTGCCATCACTGGTAATTAAATTGTTCTGATAACAACTAGCCCCCCAACCCTCACCTTTAATATTCCAAATCGGCTTCAATTCTGTCAAAAGGGAATCAAACTCAAAAACTTGACCACTCTTCCAAGTTAAGGCGTAATATTTACCCGCACAGGAAGTGATACCTTCAATAAATATTTCAGGGTCTACTTTTAATTCTGCCAATACCTCGGCACTCTCAAGATTCCACTGACGTATAAAGCTTTTACCATAACCGCCAGAGCTTTCCCAAACTTTGCCTTCTTCAATAAATAATCCCTGAGTAAAACTCATATTGTCATGGTAATAGCTTTGATTGAAAGACAAATTGAACACATTTACTTGTCCAAATGCTAAAGTTAAAGTAAATAATATGATGAAAACGACCGATAACATAAAATACCCCTTGGACTAAATTTACAATGATGCGAAATATTTTTTTAATAGTTATTTGTTTTAATATTCTTTATGCTGTTCCAAAGGTTAAAGAAACTACCTTACTTTGGGAAAATGGCATTCAAAAACTCAAGTATTCATGGTACTTCCATTCAAAAACGCAGAAAAAAGTCTATCATGGAAAATGGACAGACTTTTACCCAGATGGTCATGTCAAAACACAAAAAGAATTCGGGCAAGGCTTACTTGAGGGTACGGTTAAATCTTGGGACCAAAAAGGCGTACTACGTACTTCTTTAGTATATGAAAATAATATCAAACACGGGCTTCAACAAAACTACAATCCTCAAGGTATTCTTATTGAGGAATGTATACTGCATCGAGAAATAAAAAATGGACTGTGTCGAACATTCCATGAAAATGGTGGAGTCAAGGAAATTACATCTTGGTCAATGGGTAAAAGAAATGGAATTAGACGTCTAATCAACTCAAAAGGTGTTATCGTTCTTGATGCAAGTTACAAAAATGGTTTAGTTGATGGTAATTATCATACTAAATACGACAATGGCGAGTCTAAACTAAGAACAGCATTCGTCCTTGGAAAGCAAGAAGGCATAGCGTTATATTACGATATGACAGGTAAAACAATTCGAGCTGACCGTTTTTTAAACAACAAGCTTCATGGAAAAACAGAATCATGGTACCCAAATAAACAGCTTAAGACCAAGTGCTACTATCTAAATGGAAGTAAATCTGGAGCATGTAAAAGTTGGAGTAACGAAGGACGGTTAAATTACTCCCAAATCTGGAATAATGGGAAATGCATGAGTGAATGTAATGAAACAAAGGGGGCCTTTTGAACCAAGGTTGCAAGCATTAAATTCTATTTAGCTGTTGCAATCACTAAGCAGCGTCTTGGTGCTGGATAACCCTCGACAGTTTTGTAGCGTTCATTTGGATCAATACACTCTTTTAAAGATTCACGAGTCATCCAATCAGTACTACGTTGTTCGTTAAGCTCTGTCCAATCATCCATGACCCAATCAATATTTTTAAAACCAAATTGCTCTAACCAAAAGATCATGGCATCTTTGGTTGGTAAAGTATAAACGTTTCTCATACGAGCATACCTATCCACCGGAGTCAAACTCCAATGCCCCTCTCCTGGAACCATAAGGGTCTCAATAACAAGCTTACCACCTGGTTTAGTATAAGATTGTAATTCACGGATAAATTCAAAAGGTGATTTTCTATGATAAAGAATCCCCATGCAAAACACAGTATCAAAAAATCTTGGGATACCATTTAATTTTTCAGATCCCACAGGAAGATAGAGCATCTCTGGAGTGTGTTTTAATTTTTGAAAAGCTAAGTACTGACTGAAGAATGCCAAGGTTGGGTCAACACCCATAACCCACTTGGGCTGATGCTCAAGCATCCGGTACATATAGTACCCACTGGAACAACCAATATCTAGAATTTTTTTATTTTCTATTAGGTCATGTTTGCCGATAGAACCTTTTAGCCTATCCCACTTTAAATTGGATTGCCATTCGGTATCAATTTTGAAATTACTTACCTCAAAAGGTCCTTTACGCCAAGGCCCTAGTCCCATAAATGCAGCTTGTAGTTCAGAAGAGTTTTTTAAATCATTCTTTGAACTAAACGCCACATTGTCATTGAAATCGAGTTCAAAATCAGAACCTTGAACTAATTGTTCAATTTTTTCTATTGATTGCATCCACTTTTCTTGATCTCCATGTCTTAGGTTTAAACCCGAAATAAGACACTCTATTGTGGCTAAAATTGGTGTACTTGGGTGTCCATTTGTTTTGAGGACTTCTAAAATATTTCCAAAGTATTGTGAAATAATTTTCATAAAAGTCCTTGCTTAATAGCTATGAATGAACCAAAGTTAAACCATTTATGCCACAAGCCTACTTCATTAAAGCCAGCTTCTTTCAAACGAGCTAAGTGTAATTCAAGAGAATCCGGTATTAAAACTTCTTCTAAAGCATCACGTTTTTGAGAAATTTCAAGTTCAGAATATCCATTTTGGCGTTTGTAATCATAATAGAATTCAACTTCTAGCTCTGAAATGAACGTTCCCGGATTTTGCATTTTCTCAGAGAACAATAATATTCCACCTGGTTTTAAAGCCTCAAATATCTTATCGAGGAGCTTGGCACGATCTTCTGGGATAATGAATTGTAATGTGTAATTCAAAAAAACGATATCAGCCGACGGAAGTTCCAGACTTTGAGCATTGGCTTGAACTAATTGGATATTTGGTTTTTGTTTAACAAAAGAAAGTTTGGTTTGAAATTGATCTATCATAGCCGAAGAAGGGTCAATCCCGATAAATTGAATATGTTTTTCAGATGAAAACAATGGAAACAAACTATTACCTGTAGAACAGCCAATATCAATAACAACACAATCATCTTTTAGGTACTTTTGTGCAATTTTGGACTGTAAAAGTAAATGATCAGCATAACCCGGAACACTTCGACTCACCATATCATCAAATACTTTAGCTACTTGATCATCAAATTGAAATGGGCCTATTTTGGTCTGCTTAACTGCGAATACTTCATCTTTTTTCATATTGAAATGATAGAATTTGAAATCAAATCCGTGTACTCATAGGTGGACACTTTGTCAGGTTTTGATTTGATTATACTAGATTTCTTGAAGTTCTTTAAATAAATTAAAAGAATACTGTTGTAAGAAATACCATTTGGCTGTCATCATGAGTGATTTAAAAAACAAAGACGAAGAAATTGAACTATCCGTTATAGATAGGTTGTTTGACTACGACAATTATAGAATACTACTCAAAGATTATTTTGAAGAGCAAAGAGAGCTTAAAAGTTTTTTCAGCCATAGATATTTCGCTCAAAAAGCAGGGTTTGGTTCACATTCTTTTTGTGCCTATGTTATGGAAGGCAAGAGAAACCTCAGCCATGCCTCAATCCCTAAAATGCTTAAAGGCTTTGGCCTTAAGGGGAAAAAAGGCGAATACTTCACCACATTAGTTGAATATAATCAAAGTCGAAATGAAAAAGACCGCAATGTCTATTACAAGGCACTCCAGCGTCTTCGTAAAAGCACTAGTTTTTATAAAATTAATCGCAAACAATTTTCATATTACGACGAGTGGTTCTATCCTGTCATCAGAGAACTAGCTGTATATTCAGATTGGGAAGGTGATTTTGAATTCCTCGCTAGACAGCTTCGCCCAGAAATAACGGTGAGTGAAGCCCAAAAGGCAGTTAAAACACTACTGGAAATTGGACTATTAGAA
>CAWVXU010000052.1:0-18977 GCA_963934255.1 uncultured Fibrobacterales bacterium | reverse complement strand
CCATCACTCAAAAACATTGATTTAACTTTTCTCAAAGATAAAAATACCCTTTGTGTCAATCAATTTTATTTGCATCCACAATTCCGTGAGCTTGATATCAATTATTATTTAATTGCTCATCCAAGTGCTTTTAAGGGAAAAGAAGATGGTGGCGATTCAAATGTATTAGAAACAGCAATTGAAAAATCTAAAGATTTGCGCTTACAGTTTTTGTTCCCAGAAAAATATGCGAGTGAATTTCTCGAAAAAAACCGCCCAAGTATTACCTACGCAATGTGGCTAGCAGGCTCCCATATTCAACAATCGGAGCCACTAGATATTAAGAATAATGCCCCAAGGTGGGCGCAAAATGTATTTGCATGCTCATTGATGTGGGGGTTGTATTTGGGAGCTTCAGACATACGTTTATTGGGCTTTGATAATGGTGGAATTACTACTGACCCATTTGAGGGTCATTTCTACCAACCTATTGGTCATGAGCGTGAGATTCTCGATAAAATGACAACTCAGCAATTTCAAAGAGCTATGTACGTTTTGTTACAGCAGCTTCACGCCATTGAGAGATATGCTTCAGAAAATAATCAAATTATTTGGAACTGTAATGAAGAAAGTAAAATTCCAATTTTCCCATATGCACCTCGTAATTTGAACGAAGATTTCGAGCCGAATAAAATCCCTCAAATCGATATCTCTAGTGACATTAATAGAAGTCCAACTCAGGATGAGGTTGAAAACTTTTGTGAATCAATATGCAGAGAGTTAAATGATGATTTTTTAAAATCTTACCAGGGTGAGATGGATGCACATTTAAGAATTATTCATCAAGGAATTTTAAATTTACAGAAATATTTAGATGTAGTTAAAAATATCGCTCTACCGCATATTAATTGTGGTTTGACTCACTTTTGGATGGGATTAATCCTACATAAGCAGGATCCACAAGCGGCCTTGAAAAAGTACCTAGATTCAGTAAGCACAGATGTTGTTTTTCCATTGAATTATGAGTCTATATATTTTACTGTAGAATCGCTAGATCAAGAACACTCTAAAAGCCAATATTATAGGACCAAATATTGGAAATCTTTTTTTAAACAAATTCAATACCAAGTATTTAATTATCAAATGGAACAAATAACCTTCTTAGAACCCTACTTGGTAAAGAGTAAAGATATTTTATGGGTTAGCCAAATTTTGTGCGCTGTGTATATTCGCTCAAATCCACAAAAATTAAAAAACCATTGTAAGCAGATGATTTACCAATGGCCTAATCATAGTGTGTTCTATATAGGCTTAGCACATTATTACTTATCTATTAATGATTTTAATGAAGCCCAATCGTATTGGACTAAGGCACAAGTATTAGATCAACACCTCCCGGCATTAGCAGGTCAAATCTGGAAAGGTACTTTGCCGTTCCCTACCCAGCTTGATCCATTAAGATGGGAAACCCAACAAATTAAGGATTTTTCAAAATCATCAAGACCACAAAAAGCTGTGGTTCCAATTTTGCAAGATTTTCAAAAACACCAAGCAAGAAGAATATTTATTCTTGGGGCAGAGGAATTGATCTCAGAGCAAAATCTAAAGGCATTAAAAGATGAGATTGTTATTTCAGTAGGGGAATTTGGACAACAAGAAGAATTAGAATTAATTCAGCCAGATTATCATATAATTGCAGATCCTAAATCTCTTGATTCCTCAAACGTTCTAGCAGACCAAAAAACACTTCAGACGCTAAAGAAATTTGAAAATTTAGACACAGAATTTTTATTTCCCTATTCGTATGCAAAATCAACAGTTGACTCGACGGAATTTAAAAAATTTAATATTAAATATTTTAGTTATGATTCAAACTTTTCAATTCAATCAAAAATCAACTTATCTACACCGGCTCCGCTTTGGGGTCAAAATGTAATGAATCTGGCATTGATGTTATCCTTTCATTTGGGATGTAAAGAAATTTACCTATTAGGCTTTGAACATGCAGGAATAGCTGTGCCAAAAGTCGGATTGCAAAACATAAATGAAAACAATTTGAATTCTGTTTTTCAAAAGAAAGTAGATCAAGATGAGGTAGATCGTTGTAAATATGTTCAACTCAATCAACTCCACGAAATCCGAGAATATTGTCAAATACACAAGCATTTGGTTTTTAATTGTTCTCAATCAGGAGTGTTCAAAATGTTTCCTTTTTGTGAATTCGAGAGTTTATTCCCCAAGTTAAATATCATAAAAACAAAACAGGCTTCAGAACAAATCAATAAAACTTTTAAAACGGTACCTGATGTTATGGAGCATTGGGTGACTCAAGACCCAACAGCTGAATGTGTTTCATTGTGGAATAATTCAAATTGGGAAAAGCATACACGCCAAGAATTCTGGATTAAGGTAGAGCATTATAGTGAACTATTTGCTTCTCATTGTGAATTAAATAGTTTGATTCTATTTGTAAAAACAACAGACATTGATTTATTAAGTGCATATGTGGGCGCAATGAAGGCTGGGCTTCAACCAGCACAATTAAGCCCTTTTACATCAAAAATATCTGAATCAGAATATCACAGAAAAATTACACATATTTTGGAAGTCACACAAGCAACCTGCGTTTTTACCGATCAATCTTCTTTTGAGTACTTACAAAATACAGGTGTAAAATTGCTAACTAAAGAAAGTGTTAAAGGAGAATTAGTACATAAAGTAGTATATTCAGATATTGCACTAGCACAATTTTCTTCAGGCTCTACTGGTTTGCAGAAAGCTGTATTTCTCAAGCATAGTGGAATTATTTCACATATGGATCATTACGCAAATTTATTGGAGATAAACCCAAATGATCGACTGGTTAGTTGGTTGCCATTATATCATGATATGGGACTCATAGCTTGCTATTTAATGCCTTTAATGAAAGGTATTCCATTTATGATGATGGATGCATTTCATTGGTTAGCCAAACCTCAAATATTAATAGACACAATTAGTGAATACAAAGGAACATTGTGTTACCTCCCCAATTTTGCATATCATGTTTTGGCAAAGAAATGCTACGACAAAGATTTGAGTTCTATGCGGGCGTTTGTCAATTGTTCGGAACCAGCTAAACCTGAAACGCATCAAATTTTTAAAGAACATTTTCGATCAGTTAAACCGCAGGCTTTATCTGTTTGTTATGCCCTAGCTGAAAACACTTATGCCGTATCTCAAACCGATCTCAGATTTGCCCCTAAGGAAGTTGTATTAAATAAGGTCAAATTACTTTCCTGTGGTACGATAATGGAAAACACGAAAGTGCAGATATTAGAACCTGACTCTCAGGGTGTTGGCGAAGTCCTGATTCAAGGTGCTTGTATCTTTGATCGTTTCTTAGATAATGAAGATAAAATGATAGATGGGTTTTATCCAACAGGTGATTTAGGTTTTATTCATGAAAATGAATTATTTATAACCGGTAGAAAAAAAGATCTAATCATTGTCAATGGGAAAAACATTTACCCACAGGATGTGGAGTATGTTTCATCTAGTGTCAGTGGTGTGTACCCTGGACGAGTTGTATGCTTTGGTGTAGAGAATCAAGACAGTGGATCTCAAGATTTAATTGTTCAGGTGGAGCCACAGGAAAGTACAAACAATTCACAATTAATACTACGAGTACAACAAACGATAGAATTGGAAATTGGACTTTTACCCAAATTAGTAGAAGTGGTGCCTTATATGTCCTTGGTAAAAACGAGTAGTGGAAAAATTAGTCGTGCTCGAAATAAAGAACTATTTGAAGAAAGGGCTTCATAATGCTTATCATAGGTAATAGTCATGTTTCCCTTTTTCAAAAAGGAGTTCAGTGTTCTCAAGAGCCAGTAAAGGTGAAATGGGTAGGCGCTTTCATTGTGGATTGGTTTAAGGTCAATCATCCTGGGGCACAACTTATTAAAGATGAATTTGAGAAAGAACAATCCTGGAAAGTGCTTTTTGTGGGTAACCATGATATTCATCATATGCTAAGAAAATCTTCACATTTAGGACTTGAAAAAGCGTTCGAAGAATTGTGTGCAAGTTACAAAGAGTTATTTCTTGAGCTCAATCAATTTGGAAATTTCATATGGGCTATAAGTATACAACAGGCGACTAATGTAAACATTCCCCCTTATCAAACAAAAGATATTATTAAAATATCACAGCATTTTTATTCTGAGATGAAAATTTGGTGTCTTGAAAATGGAATCTTAACCTTAGATCCATTATTAAACCTGTATGATCAAGGTGGGTTACTGCCCTCTCAATACCTAGAAGAAGATGAATTACATATCAAAGAAACATATAGCAATCTGTTTTTGGAGCCATTAGGTCGGCTAACAAATTTGAATTTACGTTCAACACCAAGAGTATATGATGTTGACTTTGATCCAAATGTTGAAAGTCAGGCTTACGCTTCACTTGTGCTGAATGATTTAGAATTATTGAGTAGAAGTAGCTTAAATAAAAAAGAAGAGCTTTTTGAATCACTGGGGAATTTTATTTCAAAAGTAGCGCTTCAAAGGGGGGTCAATTATACTCCTCAATTAGGGGATGATTTTATCTCAAGTGGTGTGATGGATTCACTCAATTTAGTTGAGCTTTATAGTTATGCTTCAGAACTCTTAAGTAAAAAAATTGAATTCGATGTAAATTTACGAGACTATAACACCTTAGAAAAACTAGTTCCATTTATTGTTTCACAGATTCAAGGCCCGTTCTATGAAGATTTTGTTGAATCAAGTCAACTTAGTTGGGAAGAAAACCAAACACAGTTACTAGAAGTACACCAAAGAATCTCTGAATTACCAAAACCTTTGGTAAGCGATTTTTTACAAGCTGTATTTGCTAGCACTCAAAATAGTCACCAATATGGAATTGTATATTTCTGGGAAGCACTCTTTCGTCCAGAGCACAGGGAGAGCTTGCTGAAGAAGGCTTGTAATACAAAATTAAAATTTCCAGTTTCAGAAGCAATGTGTCAAAGTTATTTGACGAAGCTCGTCATGCCAAAAGCAATAGAACCCATGACATTGAATTTGGTTGAATTGGGAAGTGAAATATTTAAACTAAAAACTTTAGTTAAAGATGGTAATGCTGGTCAAGTCCAAAGTCAACTAGAAAATTATCTTAAGCAATGGCCTGAACATATTGAACTGAAATTATTGGAGGCACAAGTATTTCTTCAATTGATGGATTATGGGCGAGTCTCTAAAGCTTTGGATAAATTAGACCAAATCTGGCCTTATTTTGCAGAGGTCTATTACCTTAGGGCTAGAGTTGAATTTGAAAAGTCTAATAAAATCCAAGCATTAAGTTTACTTGAATATGCACTTAAATTACACCCAAAATATCATCAAGCCATTGAATTAGGAAAGCAAATTCAAGGAAGTGTTGTTAACAAAAAACATCAAATCCAAATAAATCCTAAGTCTATTATTAAAACAAATGACTCTCCAACTTCTATTCAATTGGAAAATGGAAATGTGGCCGACCTGACAGATATTGAGAGAATGTATCACTTGGGGCAATATGGTGAAGCTCACCAGGCATTAATGAAGGTTGTCCGATCTGAGGTGGATCATATTGATGCTTATGTCTTACTGGCTCAAGTTTTTAATCAATTGGGTAAATCTCAAAGCAGCATAGATTTATTGAAAGGTGCTCTTGACATTTCACCACATCGACAGGATATTCAACTCTTATTGAGTCAGTTACAAGGTGAAAAGGTTTCGCCTATAAAAGCTGGAGCTATAGAGGTTATTAGCCCAAATTCTAAACGTCAAATATTTGAATTATTGGGAAAGTCTAATTTGTCAAAAGAATTGCAATTACCAAGCTATGAAATAGAATTCTTAAGAGAGATTTATACAATAGATCCTTTATTTGAGGATATAGCAGAACGATTAAAAACACTGGAATCCCAATACACGATTCACTCTCAACCTTCTTTCGTGAATACTGATATTGAACATCAAGACATCGAAGGCCTCATCCAACGTGCTATCCGCAAAAACTACAAAGTCACAGCTCTAGTCTCCACCTATGCCTCAGAAAAATTCATCAGAGGATGCCTAGAAGACTTAGAAGCTCAATCCATTGCTCAAGACATTGAAATTATGGTCATCAATTCAGGTTCACCAGAAAATGAAGATGCCATAGTTCGTGAATTTTTAGAAAAATATGACAATATCACCTATATTCACACTCATCGTGAAAAGCTCTACACAGCATGGAATCGTGGGATTAAATTAGCACAAGGTCAATACATCACCAATGCAAATACTGATGATCGTCATCGGTTTGATTGTCTTGAAGTACTTGCAACTGCATTAGATAACCATCCTGAATGTGCCGTTTCATACGGAAATTCTATCATTACAGATAATGTAGATTGCAAATTCGAAGATGCAAATATCTTGCGTAAGCATGAGTGGTTACCCTATAGTTACATGAATCTACTTCGAAAATGTGAAGTGGGCCCTCAACCAATGTGGCGTGCGAGTATTCACGATGATATTGGTTATTATAGTGACAAATACACTGTGGTAGGTGATTATGATTTTTGGTTAAGAATTGCAGAGAAGTACCCTCTCTATCATGTCGCTGAAGAGCTTGGCTTATATCTTACTCACGACAATAACTTAGAACATCAAAACCAAGAAGGAACCTTCTTAGAAAGTTCTGAAGTAAAGTGGAAATACATTGAACGTTTTGTGAAGTCCAACCCCTTTTCATCAGTAGAATTGGCTAAGGAATTAGATCATCATTTAGGCCGAGTATCTGAATTGATGAATGAAGTCAAGCAAACTCAAAAGGTTGCCAATCTCAATTTATTTGAATATCACTTTTATACATTAGCATTGCTTAAGTTAATTCAAGGAAATGTCATGGAGGCAAGAAGCCTTTGTCTTAGTTTCTTTTCGCTCGTAGGCCAATCCAAAAATGTCGCTCATCTTTATAGAAAACTTCTTGTAGAAAAAGTCCCGCCTCGTCATAATTTCCAACAGACGCCACTAGTCAGCATCATAGTTCCCCTATACAACCAAGGTATCTACATGGAAGATACCATTACAAGTGTGATCAATCAGAACTATAGTAATTGGGAATTAATCATTGTTAATGATGGGTCTACAGATGACTCCTATGAAGTCACTAAAAAGCTAATAGCTCAGTATCCTAATCACAAGATTACCCTTTTGACACATGAAAATAAAGGCAAGACGTACACGAGAAATCGTGGAGTTGAATCCTGTCGTGGTGAGTACATTTGCATACTTGATTCAGATGATCAAATTGCTAGTACCTATTTGGAGACAGCGGTTAAAACCTTTGCTGATAATCCTGATGTGGGCTGGATAACTCCATACACTTTACAATTCGGGCCTACAGTCAACCAACTTCAATATAATTTCAAACAAGATTTTATCAATATGTTGACAGTCTGTCTGGCTCCAGTTTCAGCGATCTACAGGAAGTCCATGTATGATGATATCAATGGTTATAGTGAAATGTTTACCCGTGAAGATTGGGAGTTTTGGATTAAAGCAGGTGAGCGCGGTTGGCAAGGTGTAGTAACCTCAGAAGTTGAATTTATGTATAGAATTAAAGAAAACCGCTGGGGTTTAAAACCTGAAAATAATCGTCGCTCCAAAACAGATCTTTACAATCTTCACCCCTGGTGGTATAAGAATTTTGATGTTACTTCCCGTGAAAAAGTATTTGATTTAAGTACGGGCTGTCATTTGCCTGCTGACTATTTAGATTCTGAAGCTGTGGCGATTTATCAACGTGCCCCTAAGAATTCTAGACAAGATGTGATTCATTTGATGGAACAAATTAAAAGTAGATTTGAAAGTTTGAATCCTCAATTTCAAAAGTTACCCTCTACGGCGGGCTAGTTCATAAGTTTGCCAATAAAAAATCTTAATTTGAAAATAAAAAAGGCTGAGTTCAACTTGAACTCAGCCTTTTTTGTTTTCACCCAAAAGTGAAAAATATTATTTATCATCCCAACGAACACGCGGCAAAATCATGTCTTTTTGAATCAAGTGTTTGTACTCGACAACCTTAGTCAACATTTCACCTAAGATGTCATCTGTGAGAAGAGTTGGTTTGAGACCCAAATCTACAAGCCCACTATGTGCTGGGTTATAGTAATGATCCTCGGGTTCTTTTCTTGGATTAATAATAGACTTTTTCTCAACACCTAGGCCCATTTGATTCCCTACAGAAACAACTCTATCTGCGAAGTCATTGACGGAGAATGTTTCGGTAAATTGATTGAGTATACGTAGGTCACCCGCCACTGTTGGTTTTTCAACAGCAAGTTGAACACACTGAAGTGTATCATTCAAATTCAGGTACCCCCGAGTTTGACCTCCTTGTCCATAAACAGTAAGAGGAACACCAGCAACAGCTTGAACCAAGAAACGATTCACTAATGTACCAAAGATATCATCGTAGTGAAAGTTGGGCAATAGTGCGTCGTTGATTTGAGTTTCGGGAGTGACAAAACCATAGACAGGTCCTTGCATCAAATCTGTCACCGCAAGACCATAAGTGCGAACATAAAACCAAAGCAGGTCGGTATCTAAAACTTTGGTAGTGTGATATAATGATCCAGCTTGGCGAGGGTAAAGGAATTTTTGAGAACGACCTTTGTGTTCAATGTCGATCCAACCTTCTTCAATATCAATATTAGGGCAACCATACTCACCCATAGTGCCAAGTTTTACAATATGACATTTTGGTGCAAATTCAGTAACAGCCCAGATAACATTAAAAGTAGCTTTAAGGTTGTTATCAAAAGTAAGAGAAGCTTCCTTATATCCCATCATAGAATAAGGCGCTGAAGGTTGTTCTGCATAGTGAATCAATGATTCAGGCTGGAAGTCTTTGAAGATTCTTTCCATAAAACGCATGTCGCAACAATCACCAATTTCTACCTGGATAGTGTAACCCATTTCGGCAGCGAAAATTTCAGCGCGTTTATCTAAATTGGGTGTAGCCATCAGAGCTTCAGAAGAAGTATCCCGTGCAATATTTCGGCGCAGATAATTATCTACCACCATGACATCGTGGCCAAGTTTTGCCATGTGCATAGCAGTTGGCCAACCCAAATAGCCATCACCGCCTAAAATTAAAACTCTCATAATGACTCCTAGTCCAAAAGTTTGTTTTCAAGAAGAAAGTTTTTGATTTCTTCTTGGGTCATGAGTTTGTGATTGGAAGAATTATAAGGCTCTTGAATGGGAGGATATTCATTTTCTTCCGGATAAGAATAATCTACACTTCTATAAAGAGCCTGAAAAGCAGGAGTCACTACAAAGTATTGGTCAAGCTCCATAGTTCTTCGAACCTCTTCTTGATTCATCAGTTCTTCGTATAATTTTTCACCAGGCTTCACTCCGACAACGTCAATTTTAACATCCTCGACATTGAGTCCAAAGCGAGGCGCTAAAATATCAATCATCGCATGAGCGAGGTCAAGGATTCTCAGAACAGGCATCTTGGTAACAAAGACTTCGCCACCTTTGGCCATAAAAACCGAATCCATCACAAGAGAGACAGCTTCTTCTAATGACATGATAAAACGAGTCATTTCCTCGTGCGTAAGAGTGATACGGCCTTTTTCTTGAATCTGCTTAACGAAAAGTGGAATTACCGAGCCCCGTGAACCCAAAACATTTCCAAATCGGGTAGAAGAGAAAATCGGTCCTTTTTTGTTTCCCATAGAGTTGGCTGCAGTCATAAGTCTTTCACCCATGAGCTTTGACGTCCCCATGACATTGGTAGGGTTCACAGCCTTATCTGAAGAGGTGAAAATAACGCGTTCAACATCATTAAGAGTGGCGGCATCTACAATGTTTTGAACACCCATGATATTAGTCTGAACAGACTCTCGTGGAGCTTCTTCGCATAAAAAAACGTGTTTCAGGGCAGCAGTATGTAAAACAATGTCAACTCCGCGCATATAGCGGTTCATGGCATCTGAGTCTCGAACATCCCCCAAAAAGAAGTGTACGTTCTCGTCACCCCGTGCATCTTCAGATAAAAAGAAGAGTTCGCTCTCGTTATTATCAACCCCAATAATACTTTTGGGTCCTACAGCTTTGAGTTGGCGGTATAATTCCCCGCCGACAGTCCCGCAGACTCCAGTAATGAGAACCCTCTTGTCTGTCCAATCTTCAACATGAATCATATTGCTACCTTCCCCGTAACCTAAAACTCGATCTACTTTTTATAGATTCGGATTATTATGCCAAATTCCTTAGAGTTTTTCCTTATTTTTAATGAAATAGTGGAAACTAACGCGCTTTTGACATAAATAGCTCCTTATTAATTAAATGAATTCAAATAAACCACCCTCGATTCAATCGATCAGATGTGTTTTATTGCGGAGCGTCAAGCAATGATGCAAGGAGTGCCGGTAATAGCCTCTCATGTAGGAGCTTTGCCTGAAACAGTGAATCAAGAATTGGGAGGAGAACTTTTCGAAGTCAATAATTCGACTGAATTAGCGTTAAAATTGAGTAAAATCGCTCAAAATCCACAGATATTATCAGAAATGAAGGCAAAACTACCAAAAATTGACACAATAGAAGAGGATGCGTCTTGGTGTGTGGAGAGGTATAGCGCCTTGGTCGAAAGTACAAAGAGTGACATAGGACACAAAGAGCCCGATTAGAGTCCATATAAGACAAATATTTTTGTTATATGCAGGGAAGTTTTTTATTTTTCTTGTTAGAAAAAGGACCCTGCAAAGGTTGTCCTTGTTACAATGATTGGGTAAAATGAGAGTATTGACTGTATTCGGGACTCGTCCTGAAGCCATTAAAATGGCGCCATTGGTGAAAGAGTTGGCTAAAAGCACAACGATTGAATCAAAGGTAGCAGTAACAGGTCAACACCGTGAGATGTTGGACCAAGTGCTTGATTTATTTGAGATTAAACCCGATTATGATTTGAATATTATGCAAGAGAGTCAAGACTTGTTTGACATCACTGCAAAAGTCCTCTTGGGGATGCGTGACATTCTTCAATCTTTTAAACCAGACCTTGTCCTTGTACATGGAGATACGGCTACTTCTTTTGCGGTGAGCTTATCTGCCTTTTATCAAAAAGTCAAAGTGGGTCATGTAGAAGCGGGTCTTCGTACATATAACCTGCAATCTCCATGGCCTGAAGAGGCTAATCGACAATTAACGGATGTTATTGCAGATTATCATTTTGCTCCGACCCAAGAAGCGGCGAATAACCTTATTAAAGAGGGGCATCCTTTAGAAAACATTTTAGTGACTGGCAATACAGTGATTGATGCTTTGTATTCAGTTCTGCATAAGACAGAAACTAATACCCTTCATTCTAATAAAGTCCAATCAACAATTGCCTCAGCAGGATATCAGATTAATAAAAATCGAAAGGTTATTTTAATCACGAGTCATAGAAGAGAAAATTTTGGTAATGGCTTTGATAACATTTGCCAAGCCGTGAAAGTTTTAGCAGAAAAATATACTGATGCAGACTTTGTTTATCCCGTTCATTTAAATCCAAATGTAAAAATACCGGTGAATCAAATTCTCCAGAAAATTTCAAATGTTTATTTAATTGATTCTTTAGGCTATGAAGAATTTGTGTATCTCATGAATCAATCACATTTTGTATTAACTGATAGTGGCGGCATTCAAGAAGAGGCACCCGCACTCGGTAAACCAGTCATTGTTATGAGAAACATTACTGAAAGACCAGAAGCTCTTAAAGCGGGGACTGTCAAATTAGTAGGTCCTGATTTTGATAAGATTGTATTGGAGTGTAGTGCTCTTATAGACGAAAAAGATCGGTATAACTCAATGTCAAAAGTACATAGCCCTTATGGCGATGGAAAAAGTTCCAATAGAATAATTAAATTTCTGGAGAGTAAATGTTAAGAATTTATACGATTATAGCTGTACTTACTATGAGTCTTTGCATGACTATATTTTCACAGGTAACAGCTTCTGATTTAAAGGGATTGGGTGCGCTGAATAATTTGTCAGACATTAAGAACATGTCTCCAGAAAAACTAGTGAAACTAAGAAAACACTATGAAAACAAAAAAAGTGCTAAAAACATTGATGGAGCTGGAACTGAGAATGAAGTTGAGCTGGAATTATTGGATTCGGTACAAGCAAATAGAGAGAGCGACTCTGCATTTAATTATCTACAAAATGATTCGATGATGGAGATAAGAAGATATTCTTCATCCTTGTTTAAATTGGCAAACCCAGAGTTATTTGCTGCAACCTCTAATCAAGTAGATCCTAATTATCCGTTGAAGTTTGGAGATAAATTAGTCCTAAATATTTGGGGTGGGACGGAAGTTGAAGAAACCTTAGTCATTGATAGAAGCGGGAATGTTTTAGTCAGTGAAGTCGGGCGAGTAAGTTTAAATGGTCTCACTCTGAGTCGAGCTCAGAAACTAATCACCAAAAAGCTATCCATATCAAACCCTGGAATTAAGTTTGGGATGACTCAAATATCTTTACAGGTTAAAGAATTAAGCTCTATAAAAGTTTATGTTCTTGGAAATGCTGCACAACCTTCGGCATATGTAATCCAAGGAAATAGTTCAATTCTTAATGCCTTGTATTTTGCTGGTGGCCCCAATGAGGTTGGATCTGTCAGAAATATTCAACTTAAACGCGGCAGGAAGAAATATACAATTGATTTATATGATTATCTGTTTGAAGGTAAGATGCCGAAGATCCACACTTTACGAGACGGGGATATTATTCATATTCCGGCTGCAGAAAAGTTAGTGACAATTGAGGGATCTATCCAGGTTCCTGCAATTTATGAATTAAAAAAAGCTGAAACCTTGAACGACCTAATCAAGCTAGCTCAGGGGGTCAAACCTGAAGCAAGTAAGTTTTATTCAATAAAAAGAAGAGAAGGTCTATCAAACTTTAATCAATTAGATTATGACCAACTTGATCTGATTATATCTGACCAAGACACTCTTCTATTAATGAATGGAGATGGAATCTTGATCAAATCAAACCCAAAAACGTTAGAAAAGATAGTGAAAATCTCGGGTGAAATTCATTTTGAAACACAAGTATCTTATACTCCTGAGCTAAAATTAATAGACGTTATAAATCAAGCCGGGGGGCTGCGTAGGGGTGCCAATAAGGCCGGCATACAAGTATATCGATACAACATTGACACATCATACACGCTGAAATCAGAGGGTAATGACTTAGATATTCGAATGGAACCACTCGATAGTATATTTATTCCAAGTCAAGCTGATACTACACTCAAGTTCACTGTAAGTATCGGTGGTGCTGTAAAAAATGATACAGTAGTCAATTATATTCCAGGTATGAGTGTCAAGACCCTTTTTTTTAAAGCAGGGGGAGCTTCGAAGGAGTGGTTAGATGGAAGCATAGTATTACAGAGGATGACCAAAACGACAAATGTTGAGATTATTAATATCAAGATCAGTCCGGAGAATTTTTTAGACTCAGTATCAAACATTCAATTAAAACCTTTTGATCGTATTCATCTTGTTCAGGACCCTGGGTATTATAAGCCAGAGCTAGTGAGGCTTCGAGGTTCTGCAGTATTAAACCCTGCCGATTATCCATTGCAGTATAAAGGTGAAAAATTATTAGAGTTTGTAAATAGAGTTGCACAATACAGCGAAAATATCCAATGGTCTGCAGCGCGCTTGTTTAGAAAAAGAGATAATTTATCCTACCCCATCTATATTGATTTTGAGAAGGCGCTACAATCAGGAAGTGGGTCTCAAATAGCTTTGAAACAAGGAGATAGTATCGTACTTGAGGAAACACAACATACGGTACAAATTTTAGGTGAAATAGTTTCACCCGGAGATGTTTTGTGGAAGCCGAACTTTGAATATGATGATTATATCATCCATACGGGCGGCTATACTAGATATGGAGACGAAGACCGTGTGCTAGTTGTTTTGGCAAATGGAACTAAAGTAAAAGCTGAGGACATGGAGCAACCTATTACCCCAGGATCAAAGATTATAGTAAGTTATAAACCAGAAGATGAACCAATTAGTTGGTCTGAAATTATGCAAGGAACACTATCGACTATGGGGGCTATCGCTTCAATAATTCTGACAATTGTCATTATCGATGATAAGGTTAATTAGATGAAACAAGAATTAAAAAGCGAAGAGATCAATGTTTTTGAGTTAATAGCTCACATTTGGAAGAGCAAACTAATCGTTTTTGGCGTTTGGCTGGTTGTAGTTGTAATCACTTGTACCTACGCCAAAATTAAACCGGATGAATATACTTCGAGGATTGTTTATAAAATCATGTCAAATAAAGCAAAGCTCAACCTAGGTGGAGTGGGTTCTTTATTGGGAGTCGGTGCTGGAGTATCTTCTGATGTAGCAAGGCATAAGCCCATTATCGGATCCATTGATTTGTATTATGAATTTATTGAGAAGGATGGTTTTTTACAAGAACTATATCCTGAGGCAGAATTTGATACAACAAGCAATCAATTATTATTGGGTGGCAAAGCTATTACAGGATTTGATGCTGTCAGAAAATTAAAAGACAATCATATTTCTATTAGCTTTGGTTCAGATGAGACATCAGACGAATTTATCATTACTTGTGTTACGGATGACCCTAAAGTTTCTTACAACTGGTTAAATTTGTTTAAACAGACTGTGGTTGAAAGAATATTAAGTAACGAAATAAAACAAAATCAAGAAGCCATAAAATATTATACGAGAAAATTAAAAGAAACCGCTTCAAATGACTTGAAAATGGCTTTAAATGACCTTATTATACAAGAATATAAAAAGGGTATTTTAATTGGTCAGAAAATATTACAGGTGATAGAGAAGCCGAGAATTGCCACAAAAAAATCAGGCCCCAAAAGATTAATTATGGCAATTGTAGGGTCATTCTTTGGCTTGTTTTTAGGAATCGCAATTGTCTTTCTCAGGCACTCAATTAGAAACTTTAGGGAGAATAAAAATGGATAAGAAACTTGCAATTTTAGGTTTAGGATACGTTGGTTTACCTTTAGCTGTTGAATTTGGCAAAAAGTTTGACACTGTTGGTTTTGACATTAATGCAGAGCGTGTTGATGAATTAAAAACAGGATATGATCGAACTCTAGAGACAAATAAAGAAGAATTACAAAGCGCCAAACAACTGAGGCTCACTTGTGATTTGAATGAGTTACGCGATGCAAATATTTATATTGTGACAGTCCCGACACCCATTGATAAAAATAATCATCCTGACCTTACACCTATTGAGAAGTCAACAGAGACCTTAGCTCAGTATGTTCAAAAAGGTGATATTGTCATCTATGAATCGACCGTTTACCCGGGTGTAACTGAAGAAGTGTGTGTCCCGATAATAGAGCGTGTATCAGGATTGAAGTTCAATGAAGGTTTTTATTGTGGATATTCACCTGAAAGAATCAATCCAGGTGATAAGGAGCGTACTCTCACCAAGATATTAAAAATCACTGCAGGGTCGACTCCAGAGATAGCGACAGTTGTGGACGAATTGTACAAAAGCATTATCGTAGCGGGTACGCATAAAGCACCTACGATTAAAGTTGCAGAAGCTGCGAAAGTAATTGAAAACACACAAAGAGATGTCAATATTGCACTGATGAATGAACTTGCGATCATTTTTGGAAACCTAGGGATTGATACTCATGCTGTGATTGATGCAGCCGCCACCAAATGGAATTTCATTAATATGAGGCCAGGATTAGTCGGTGGGCACTGTATTGGAGTGGATCCTTATTATTTATTATCAAAAGCCAAAGAGTCTGGTTATACTCCAGACCTGATTGTCGCAGCTAGAGAAATCAATAATGGTGTTGGTAAATATATTGCAGACGCCACCTTAAAGGCCATGATTAGATCAGACGTAAAGATTAAAGACGCCAATATCCTTGTCATGGGAGTCACCTTTAAAGAAAACTGTCCTGACTTGAGAAATACTAAAGTAGTTGATGTTATCAATGAATTAGAAGAGTTTGGTACGAATGTGGATGTGTATGATCCATGGGTAGATCCTGAAGAGCACAAAAAGCATTATACACACGGTGTATTAAAAGAAAATCCATTTGAATCAAATAAGAAATATGACGCATTTGTGGTTGCAGTTGCACACAAGCAATTTTTAGAATTATCACGCGAAGACTTTAATAAAATATCAACACAAGATCAATCAGTCTTGATAGACGTAAAAGGTGTTTTAGAAAACCCTACTTGGAGATTATAATGAATAAAACAAAATTTGCAATTTTAGGTTGTGGACGTATAGCATTTAAACATTTGGAAGCGATTGAAGGCAATAGTGAAAAAGCTGAAATTGTTGCAGTTTGTGATGTAGTTGAAGATCGTGCTAAAGAATACGGTGAGAAGCTCAATGTACCTTACTTCACTTCATTGACAGAGATGCTTAAACAAGAAAATATTGAAATCGTTTCACTTTGTACTCCAAGTGGCATGCACCCTAAGCATGGTATTGAAGTAGCTCAAAGCGGTAAGCACGTACTCACAGAAAAACCAATGGGTACCAATTATAAAGAGGCTAAAGAGCTCATTAACACTTGTGATCGTGAAGGTGTTCAATTACATGTCGTACATCAAAATAGACTCAACACGACAATTGATACCTTAAAAAAAGCTGTTGACAAAGGTCGTTTTGGTAAAATATACAGTGTTCAAGTAAATGTCTTCTGGACAAGACCACAAGAATATTATGATGCAGCCAAATGGCGAGGCACTTGGGAGTTTGACGGTGGGTGTTTTATGAACCAAGCATCTCACTATGTTGATCTGATTGATTATTTGGTGGGAGACGTCGAGTCTGTGATGTGTTATACTTCGACAATGGAGCGTAAGATTGAAGGGGAAGATACTGGTGTTGCTGCGTTTAAATTTAGAAATGGCGCACTTGGGACACTCAATGTCACCATGTTAACTTACCCCAAAAACTTAGAAGGTTCATTTACTATTCTAGGTGAAAAGGGGACTGTTAGAATTGGTGGCGTAGCTGTCAATAAAGTAGAAGAATGGAATTTTGATTCATATGATGATGATGACAAATTAGTTCAAGAAGCATCATATGATACGGCAAGTGTCTATGGGTTTGGCCACACAGGGTATTATACTAACGTGATCGAAGCAATTCAAACAGGTAATAGACCTCCAGTATGTGGAAGGCAAGGATTAAAATCATTAGAATTGATTCTTGCTTTATACAAGTCATCAAGAGAAAACAAACGAGTTCCTCTACCGTTGGAGTTTTAATGTCTTTCTTTGTGCATGAGACTTCCATTGTAGATGACAACTGTCAACTGGGTGACAATACCAAGGTATGGCATTTTAGCCACATACTTCAAGGTAGTGTCATAGGCGAAAATTGTTCATTTGGACAGAACTGTGTTGTCGGGCCCAATGTTAAAATGGGTTCTGGCATTAAAGTCCAAAACAATGTCTCTATCTACGAAGGTGTTGAAGTAGAAGATGATGTTTTCCTTGGACCCTCTATGGTTTTCACTAATGTGATCAACCCAAGAAGCTTTATTGTGCGCAAAGAAGAATTCAAGCCAACTAACCTAAGAAAAGGCTGCTCAATAGGCGCCAATGCCACAATAGTTTGTGGAAATGAAATTGGTACATATGCCTTAGTGGGTTCTGGAACAGTGATAGTCAAGCCAGTGAAGCCTTTTGCACTTGTTGTAGGAGTACCTGGTAAACAAATCGGTTGGGTCAGTATTGCAGGCAACAGATTAGACTTTGATGGACAAAATAAAGCGACAGATACCGCTGATGGAAGTCAGTATCAATTAATAAACAACGACGTAATTATACTAAAGAGATAAAAATGAAAATTCAATTTGCAAACTTACAAGCACAATACCAAAAGCATAAAACTGAGATTGATGAAGCAATTCAAGGAGTTTTAGATTCGGCTGCCTTTATCATGGGTCCAGCTGTCCATGAGTTAGAAAAGAAACTTTCGGAGTATACGGGAAGCTACGCGATAACATGTGCTAATGGGACAGATGCATTGCAAATTGCCATGCTTGCAATTGATATTAAACCAGGTGATGAGGTGATTACTACTCCATTTACATTTATTGCCACGGCAGAAATGATAGCCGCAGTTGGGGCGATACCTGTATTTGTGGATATTAATGAAGATGATTATAATATTGATGTGACGAAAATTGAAGCAGCAATCACATCCAAAACAAAAGCAATAATATCAGTAAGCTTATATGGTCAGCCCTCAGATATGGATGCAATTAATAAGATAGCCAGCCAACACAGTATTAAAGTCATTGAAGACGGGGCTCAAAATTTTGGGTCTACTTATAAAGGTAAAAGAGCCGGAAATTTATCTGAATTAGCGACAACAAGCTTTTTCCCTGCTAAACCGCTCGGTTGTTATGGTGATGGTGGTGCGATCTTTACTCAAAATGAAGAACTGGCTGAAAAGATTAGAAGTATCAGAAATCACGGACAAGAAAAAAGATATCACCATAAACATATCGGTGTGAATTCAAGATTAGATACTTTACAAGCTGCAGTACTTAATGTGAAGTTAAAATATTACGACAAAGAAATCGAAGAAAGAGATAGCTTAGCTCAGAATTACACCAGATTACTCAAGGACTCTGTTGTGACTCCAATGGTATTAAGCGATAGAACATCGGTATGGGCTCAATACACTATCCGAGTTCAAAACAGAGACGAACTTCAAAAGAAATTAGCAGATAACGGAATCCCAACTGCTGTTCATTATCCTCGCCCTCTTCATTTACAAGAAGCGTTTAAGTATTGTGGTTACAAGTTAGGGGATTTCCCTGTTGCAGAGAAGGTGGCTAATGAAGTCATGAGTCTGCCGATGAGTGCTCATTTGACTAGAGAAGAGCAAGAATATATTTGTGAAATA
>CAWVXU010000051.1:0-19344 GCA_963934255.1 uncultured Fibrobacterales bacterium | reverse complement strand
ACATTGCTGGGCGCACTCTAACAGCTTCTAGGCCTTCAAGTACAGTAATGTTACTTCCGCTATAATTTTCTTCTGACATAAAATTTCCCTATAGATTTGGACAAGGTGGGTGAAATAAAATGAAGACCAATGTTAGACTTAAAAAGTCATCATCTACACAAATCTCAGATCAGAAATGAGCTCTGAGCCTAACACCTGATTCGCGCTTGTTAAGATAGCATTTTTTTGAAATCTCAGTTCATTTTTCCTTGAAGAAGAGAGGCATTTTAAGAGTAAAACACCCTCTTTGATGGCAACTAATTCCACCTCACTCACAAGCTCACTTCCAACCACCTCTGACCAGTGCGAAAACAGCTTATTTTCAGGAGAATTCATCCCTGGTGTAGTCTGTATGACTTTGTCCAAAATGGTTCGAGCAGAGCGTGCTGTATTACCTCTAGGCATAGAATATATTCCCGTCATGAACGTTTAATTGTTGAGTCGTTTGAAAAGGTAAATCTTGCTGTTCTGGGCTTGCGACAAACACCTGGTGACTTGATTGAATTCTTTTAGCTAGTGCTTTTCGTCTGGATTGATCCAGCTCTGAGAAAATATCATCTAGAAGTAGGATAGGAGGCGCCCCAAACTCTAGTTCTAATTTGTGGGCCGCGGCGAGCTTTAATGCTAGAGCAGTTGAGCGCTGTTGACCTTGAGAGCCAAATTCACGAAGTGACTTAGATTTGAGTAAGAATATCAAATCGTCTTTGTGAGGTCCGTAAAGAGACATTTTAGCATCTCGTTCGCGAACCTTTCGATCGAGTAATTTGTTCCAAAAGGTTTGAAATATTTCAGTTTCTAACTGTTTGATTTCGTCTTCTGAATAGGTGGCTTTGATAGGGTATGAGACTCCAATTGAAGATTGAAATTCAAAGCTTAATTCTTCAGCTCCTGAGCTAATCGTTTCGTAGGAATCTAGGATATTTTCTTTGAGTTGCCCAAGTAGTTTGAGTCTCTGAATAATTAACTGTGTGCCGTATTGCACAAAAGTTTGGGATATACTTTCCCAAAGGTCGTTTTGACTAGAAGAGGTGCTTTTAAGAAAGGCATTCCTTTGTTTAGTCATTTGAGTGTATTTACGGAGTACATCCAAATAAGTGGCTGAAAACTGACTTCCTAAAGCGTCTAAATACTTTCGTCTTTCGCCTGGCCCCTCTTGAATGAGTTGAATGTCAGCCGGACCAATATTGAGAGTTCCGTAGGAGCCTAATAGTTTGGTAAAAACTTTATAGTTTTGAGAGTTAAGCTTAACCTGTTTTGCACCTCTTTTGTCGAGAGTGAGGGCAGACTTTTGTAGTGATTTTTTGGACTCACCTTGAGCTCTAAGTACCATCATATCGGTGTTCCATTTGAGTAGATCAGGAACTTTACGGGTCCGGTGGCTATAGCCTTGAGTGATGAGATGGATGGCTTCTAAAAAATTAGTTTTACCGTGGCCGTTATAACCTGATATGCCTGTAATCCCTGGTTTGAGCTCGATTTCAATTTTCTCGTAATTGCGGAAATTTTGTAGAAATAATTCTGTGAGTTGCATACTAGAATAGTAGTCTCTAGCGAACTTCGAAAAATTGCCAAGAAGTGGCGGCATGGTTTGATTCTTTATCCAACACAATGACTCTATAGGTGTAAAAACCTACAGGTAGTCTAGAGCCCGAATTATCACGACCATCCCATTTCAATTTTTTGGGTGGTTGGCCTTTTCCATTGAAAGATTTAATGACATTGACGGCTTTCATGTTTTGATCTACTTCAGCGATGACCAAGTGCCAAGATTTAAATTGTTTGGAATCATCTTGAGCATTGAGGATAAAAGATGCCTGATGCCAAGTAGTATCCGGGCTCTTAAAATCAAACAAGTTTCGTGACATTCTCGCTTGTGCTGTAGGAGGGGTTCTGTCTTGCTTAGGATAAAGTTGTAAGGCCGTCCCGAGTTGATGTCTCATTCGACCATCGTTATTTTGGGCAATAGGGACATGAGAAACAGTGTAATAAAAACTAAGAAAAGACTTGAAAAAGACTTCTTGAACCTTTACTCCAAGGCTTGCTGAAATGGGTTGTCTAGCTCCTAAGTCTTGCCGCGAAATTGCCGTACTTAAACGAAGATTTTCTCGAGGGCCCATAGCATATGAAGTGCCGAGAATCCACCGATTTCGACGGAAGGCTAAAAACTCGCTCTCCCAATCTAGATGGACCATAAATGCTTCTTTATGCCTGGCATACATGGGGAACCATGCAAAACCCGCCCCATAAATGTGACGGTTATTTGAATCTAAAGCTGAAGTTAATTTTTCGGTGAGATTTTGTATAGCAATACCTGATTTGAAATAGTCAGTAAAACTATACTGGGCCCCGAGATTGAAATCCATGAAGAGAGTGTCTTGGTATTGTTGACCGACGCCAATAATGCCTATGCTTAAATTAGGTGCAGGGCGAACCCCAAACCCAGCGCGAGCTTGCTGGGTATTGAAATTTTCTAATTCACTTGCTTGAAGAGCGAGCCCTAGTGTTGAATATTTACCAGCCGGGAGAGCCCAGGATGCCATTATACCAGAATTTTCAGCTAAATTAAAAGTGGAGAGTTCAAGTTTTTGAGATTGTTTGAGATTTAAGCCTGAGGGGTTAGACCAAAATGCAGCTGTTTGAGTTGAGTAGGCTGTAAGACCGCCGTAATGTGCGCTATTCCAATAACCAGGGAGTGGTCTTTGTTCGACACTAGAAGCATGCACCAGGCTGAAACAGTTCAAGATGATAACAGACAAAAAAAGCCCTAAAAGATAGGGCTTTTTAAAAAAGCTAGTTCTTGATAAGAGTGTCACTAGAAACGAGTCTCTTAGTTTTCTTCTGTAAGTCTAAGAGGCATAATAAGGAAGAAGAAATCAAGTCCATCACCGATAGGCTCAATAATACAAGCGCCTACGTGTGTGTTCATCTTGAGGCGAACTTCATCTGATGGACACATTTTAAGGATATCTCCAAGAAAGCCTGCGTTAAAACTAATAGCAAAATCCGGTTCGCCCTCGTATTGCAAAGCAATGCTTTCATTTGAATCACCACTGTTTTCTTGGTCACGACTCGAAATGACTGTTTCGCCTTCATTAAAAGAAACTTTGATTTGTTTAGTGCGAGCATTTGCAGTTAATGCAACACGCCCAACAACGTTAATCAACTCGTCACGAGGAACAACAGCGTTTTTTTCAAACTGAGCAGGTATGACGCCTTGGTATTTAGGGTAAGGACCATCAATGAGCTTAGAGAAAACTTTTAAATTATCTGTACTAATACAGATGTGAGAATCATTCATTGAAATCTCAAGATCTGTATCAGCCTTGACTGCGCGGAGCGCAAACGAGAGAGGTTTAGGTGGAACAATCACGCCTAATTCCCAAGATTCGCCTGCGAGCTCAATTTCAGCTTTACCCAAGCGATGACCATCAGTCGCCACCAAAGAGAGTTTGCCATCTAAATGTTCGAAATAAACACCATTGAGGGCCATGCGAGTGATGTCATTTGAAACAGCAAACAGTGTTTTTTCAGAAAGAAAGTTGAGCTCGGAGCTTGAAATCTGAATGGTCTTGTTGGCTTCCATTTGAGGAAGAGTAGGAAATTCCATTGCATCGAAACCAGTCAGTTTACCCAAATATGACCCAGAGCGAATCTTAATTTGATAATCCTCAACTTGAAAAACAAGCGGCATTTTAGCCTGTTGACCTTTAACTATCTCCAATAATTTACGAGCTTTAACGACGACTTTGCCATCTTCAAGGCCATTCACCTCAATTTTGAGATTGACTCCAAGGTCCATGTCTGTTGCTGATATCTCTAGCACATTGCCTTCAAGATGTAGCAGGAAATTACTGAGGATTTCAAGAGTAGACTTATTTGGAACAGCATGTGATGCTGTTGATAGTGCTTCAGATAACAAATTCTGTTCAACTTCAAACTTCATTTTAGACCTTGTTTAAAACTTTTTATGTGGAAGAAATTTAAAATATTGCTTTAAAAAATCTCGCTAAGTGATCAAATTACCGAACACTCACTAAGAATAGAAAAAATATTATGCTAATTGAGGCAAGAGTGATGATTGCAGCCTTAGTTAGACCATTTTTTTTGGCACTTAGAACCGATGGGGCTGTTTTAGCTTGTTTGGTCTTACGACGACGATCTTTTCTGCTCATTTAAATCTCCTTTTCAATAGAATATATTCATTTTTTAGCTGAAGAATGCAATAGAAGTTGATTCCATTCATCCTTTAAAAATGAAGGAAGCTCTCCCAGGTGTGATGAGAGCGCTTTTAATTTGTCAATTTCTAAGCGTTTTTGATTTAAAATGACTGATTGAGATGTTTCTTCCCCTAAGCTTATTAGCCACTCTATTGGCCAATGTTGCCATTTTCTAACTTCATGCCAGGGTTGGATGTTACCTAAATTCTTATTTGCAGGTTGCGTACCATTTAAGAAACTTCTCCAAGTAGCCGCAAAATATGAATCTCGAAAAAGGTGATCGCTCAAAACCATTAATTTTTCACCAGAATTGATTTGATTATCCAAAAAGAGTCCATTAAGGGATGCTTCACCCCAGTTACCAACTTCAAAGTATCCCCAAAATGCCATTTCGTGAATAATTAGGTGATAATCAAGCTCAGAATCATTTTTTGAATATGAAACTAACGAATCCATAATCATACGAAGGTGGTCCTGCCACCTGTTTTGGGTAAAATCATTTCTCAGCGGATGTAAAATTTCAAACCACAAAAGTTCAATATGCATCTGATAAAAAACATCTATAATATCCGGCTCAAAATCCGAGAAATTAGTTGCATTGAAATGAAGCTCTGACAAATGGATATTGTTTTTGAAACCTAGATGGACACGGGTGATTTCAACTTCAATCTTTTGAGGTAAGTAACTGCTTTCAGGTGCAAATTTGGTGAATATGTTTTGTAGGGTGCATTTTTTTTTCATCATCTTAAAATAGCACCCTTTTGATTGCTAATGTAAATGTGTGGTTGAAATATTATTATTTATTAAGTCCGGCGTTCATTCAAAGCCTGCATGCCTTGACTTTTGATTTCTTTGTGGTATAGCTTTTAAAACTATGGGTGATATTCGCCAAAAACGAGGAGTTCTGCCTTGAAAATATTACTTATTGATGATTCAAATACAATGCGCCGAATTCAGTCAAATACATTTAAGTCAATTGGATACGAAGATGTGATTCAGGCTGATGATGGGCTAGAACCTCTAGACCAATTAAAAAGTAACCCGGATGTTCAACTTGTTCTGATGGGTTGGAAGATGCCTAATATGGCAGGTATTGAAGCAATCAAAGTGATTAAAGCAGATGCGGCAATAAAAGCTCCTCCTTGAATCATGGTGACCTCTGAGTCAGAGAATTCTAGAATTGTAGAAGCTATTCAATCTAGTGCTGCAAATTATCTGATAAAGCCTTTTGATGCAGACATTCTAGCTGAAAAAATCAAAGCTACAGCGAGCTAATTTAGTTGAGATTGACTCCTTGTTCTTAAAACAAATAAGGTTCAAAAAGCTTAAAAACCGTTTTCCTAATGAAAAGCGGTTTTTTTATTCAAATCCGAAGATGAATTTATAATTACTCCGGCCCCGGCTTGCCTGAGGGATTGATGTGCTGCTTCTAAAATATGAACCACATCTAAGGCTTGATGAACATCTGCTATGGGGCTAATATTGTGAGTGATTGATTCCATAAAGTCAAGACAAAGTGTTTTAAGGCTTTCTTGATTGTTTAGCTTGGGCACGCTATGACCATTTTGTCGCTGAAAGACCTTCAAGCTATCTGTTTGAATATTATCATCAAAAAGAAACTCTTTATTTTCACATCCGATGTTGATCGTTCTCGTCTTATGAGCATTGATCCATGAAAAATTTAAGCTAGCAATTGCACCGCTTTGAAATTCTAATTGAATACTCCCGACATCCTCGTTTTGATCTTGATCTTGAGAGCTTGCTTGGCAATAAACCCTACAGACCCGTGAATTAAATAAATACAATAAAACGGATATATCATGAGGAGCTAAATCCCAAAGAACATTGCAATCTTCTTGGTATCTTCCTGGGTTTAAACGATTGCACTGAGCTGAAAGTGGACGCCCTGCTTCACCTGACTGTATTAAGTGCTGCATATGTTGGACTTCTGGAGAGTAGAGAAGAGTGTGACCCGTCATGAGAGTTAGCTTGTTTTTAATGGAAAGCGCTTGTAGTTCCTCTACTTGTTTGGATATCATGCACATCGGTTTTTCGACCAAACAATGAATCCCTAGGTTGAGAACAAATTTGGCAATATGAAAATGACTAGTGACATTGGTCGCAACGACGACTGCATCTAGGTTCTGATTAAAAAAGTCAGACTTTTCTTTGTAGAAATATGCCCGAGAATAATGGGAGTATTTTGTGATCATTTTATTGAGTTGAATCTCAGAATAATCAAATATACACACTTTTGAAACACTAGGTATTTCACAAAAGTTCCTTATATACTGACGCCCCCAATGACCTGCTCCAATAATTCCAATAATCACCTAAAAAGTCTACCTATAAATTTAACTAACCCATCAAGATCTAGGTTAAAGGTGTTGCTGTCAGAGCGAGATGAACTCATGTATAGTGAATTGGAAGAAAGTTGTGCATCAGTGGCAAAAGCTTCTTTAGCTTTGCGATTTTCACGTTTTTCATCGCCTTCTTTGGACCATTTTTTCATCTTTTCGTGATGCTCTTCTCCTCCGGCTTTTTTCCATAGAAATAATCGATTGAGTTCTCCACTATCTAAGAAGACCCCATCTTCTTTACAGTAGTCTATAACGACCCCACTTCTATGTCCAAAATTTTGTCGATTCATTATTTTCTGACAAACAGGGCAAGGTCTATAGGTAACATCATGATCAAAAGTATTATTGGTTTCTAAAAGTTTATTGAGTTGTAAATGATTGACAATCTCGGGCGATTGAACGGTGTTGTCGAGTAAGAAATTGAGCTCACCGGGGTCAAAAAATAAACTCATACATTTACTGCACTGCTCAATTATAAAATCACCCTTAAGATGTAAGTTGATTGGATCCATAGCAGTCTTGCATTTGGCACAGGTCCGAAGGGCTTCGGGCTTTAGTTTGGTATAACGATGAACACCTTTGATGTCGACGTCCACTTTAGTTTTACAAAAACCACATTCTCGGTCGTCTGCGCCTATGGGTGCGCCACAATTTGTGCAGTTCTGGCTCATTTTTTAGGGTACTCCGAAATGAGGTGTGGTACTTTTTCTGACAAACGAGACTCAAGCAGAAGTTGCAGTGCGTATGGTTTAGATCTGAGTATTTTAGATAAAGGTGGCGTAAATCCAGTGATTTGATTTGCGAGTTCAACTGCTTTGGCAAGTTGTGCATCAGGGTCTTCAATGATATAATCAGGCCTATGACCTAAACCATGATAGCTGACTCCAGCGCCATCGTAATATTGTAAAGTTGTCGTTTTTAAAATACCGTCACGGATTGTGCGGAAAAAGCCTTGAGCGATTCCCTTACCATACGTTTGAACACCTATGAGTGGTGTATCACTGTTTTTTGTCACAGCTTCAATAAATAACTCAGAACAACTGGCTGACCCTCCATTGGCTAGTAATATGAATTTGCGGTTTTCTGCTAGACCGCCTGTTGTTCCAATGATGGTGTCATCGCTAAATACTCCATCATTGATTTCGTGCCCGATGTAAAACAATTCTTCACCGACAAGTTCGTCAGCCATGTTAGTGCATATATTAACAAACCCACCCGGGTTAGAGCGAAGGTCGATAACTGTTACTTGTTCGTCTTGAGTTGTCGTGAGTGCATTTCTAAATTCTAACCAAGTCCCTGATGTGTCGGACTCGGCTATTTCTAAAGTTTGATCCTCAAAAATAGTCACCTGAATAATGCTAACTCCCTGAGTGAGAGAGTCAACAAATACAGTAGGCAGAGCGACATTTTCTTTGGTCATAGAAAAGGTAAAGAAGGCTTTTTCTCTTATTACTCGCAGAACGACATTGGTTCCTGAACCGCCCTCAGTGTTTTCAAAGTATGTCAGTAAATTATCTTCTGTGTTATGCACAACAATTCCATTGGCTTTAATAATAAAATCTCCAACCTCTAGGCCAGCTTCAGCAGCAGGAGAATTAGGATAAATGCGTTTGATTTTAAGTGTGTCGCCGTCTAGTATTTCAATTCCAATAAGACCCCGAACATCTGGGGTTTCAAAGTCTGTCATCAGGATTTGAGCTTGGATGGGATCAAAGTATTGAGAATAGTTGTCTTGGACATCTTCAAAGATCTCTAAGATGGCCTCATATTCAGTACGGTTCTGAATCTCGTCCTTATGGTTTATATAAAAGGACCTAAAGGTTGAGTGAACACTTGTCACCTCTGAAGGATCTAAGTTGGTATTAGGAATGTAGTCCTTAGAGCCTACTGAATCAATAAGTGCCTGTGTGATATTGCCACCATGTGCAAAGCTAGAACCCTTATGCTGACTATCATTGTCAAAAAGAGATTCACAACCCATTAAATTTATTAGGACAAAACTGCTGAAAAAAAATATTAATTTCATAAATTACTCTGACAAAAGATCAATAATATCTATAAGTTAAATAAAAAAGGAAGGCCCATTTTGAAAACTATTGAATCTAAAGCTGATTTTGAACAAATGCTCGTTGAGTCTAAAGATAAAAAAATCCTACTGTGTAAGTTTTCACCTATTTGTCCAACGAGCTTTATGGTGCAGCGCGACATGGAAATTTTTATGAAAAGCAATAAAACGCTGCCGGTATATACAGTAGATGTTGTGAAGCAGCGCGCTTTGAGTCGTGAGATTGCTGATATCACGGGTATTCGTCATGAAAGCCCTCAAGCCCTCTTGTTTGAAAGTTCTGAAGTCGTATGGAATGCCTCTCACTATGCATTTAGTAAAGAAGCTCTCACCAAAAAGCTTTAGACACACATGTATGGTGGAATTTGCTTGACGAAATAGTAGAGTTTGACTAAAATTAGTCCAATTATAACCCGATTTCATGAGGTTTCCATTGCAACTCCCCAAGTATAAAAAGAAAAAACGCATCAAACTTAAGGTTTGCCAAGAACCTGGTTGTGGACGTGAATTCTGGGGACACCCTATCGCAAAGTATTGTGAACTTCACCGGGATATTAAGAACCGTCAAAAGCAAAAGAAAGATTTTGACAACATTGAGACTCGTAATATGGTCTTTCGCCATAATTTCACTGAAGTCATTGAATCTGAATTTCAGTGTTGCTTAACTGGCTGTGGCGTTAAATTTGAAATCAAAATCTTTCCTAAACAATATGTTTACCCAAGGTTTTGTCTAGCTCATCGTAATGATTTCAAAAGAACAAATTTTATCAGGCTTCAGAAGCTTAAAGCTCGTGAAGAAGAGATGAGACTCGCAAAAGAAGTAAAAAAAGCCCAAAATAATACTTGAATGAGCCAAGTTTTTAATTAATTTTAGCGAAACATATGGTGAAAGTAGCTCAGTTGGTAGAGCCCCGGATTGTGATTCCGGTGGTCGAGGGTTCAATCCCCTTCTTTCACCCTTCAAAACCACTGAAGAATATTCATTTCTTCGGTGGTTTTTTTTTATATTAAGCGCCACTTTAGTAAGTAAAGACTTTATTAACCCGTAGGGGACATATGAAAGACAAGAATTTAGGCTTCCGCCTTTTCGTTATATTACTGGTGATTGGACTCAGTGCCTATTCATTATCAGACTCAATAGGCTATCATTCACTTGAAGGTGATGCCAAAAAAAAGTTCCGTGAGGACAACCCAAAAGAAGTTGCTAATGCAATTAATTTTGGACTTGACCTTGCAGGTGGTACGCACATCGTACTAGAGTTAGATGGTGAAGGGCTTGATGAAAAGCAACTACTAGACGCTCAAGAGCGCACCCTAGAGATCATCCGTAATCGTGTCGATAAATTTGGTGTTTCAGAACCTGTCATTGCCACTTCAGGCAAAAACCGCATTGTGGTTGATTTGGCTGGAGTTCCTGCTGAAGAAGCACGCGACATGGTTGGGTCTACTGCAAAGCTTGAATTCCGCATGGTTTCAGAGGTTCAGCAATTCTCTCAAGTCTTTAACCGTATTGTGGCTTTTGTTGATTCTAAATCTCAAGGGCTTAAACCTGAAGTTCAAGTTGATTCAACTCAAACCGAAGCAGATAAGCTTCTTGGAGAGGACCCTCTAGCTGAATTAGTAACTGGAAAAGTTGCCGACGCAAATAAAGAAGTAGCGCCGACTGAGGTTGTCAAAACTGAAGTATCGAGTTTATACCAACCATTTGCAAGCCGTTCTTTTAAAGATCACTTTGTTGATTATGGAAATGCAAATCTTGCGGTTCTTAAAGAAGACATTAGTGTGATTCGCAAAGTTATTAACGAACCTGCAATTCAAAATTTAATACCTCCAAATATGATCTTGGCATGGGGTTATGGATATGAAAAACTTCAAAACAATCAAGATTCAGTTAAACTTATCTATCCGGTAAAGTCTCGTCGTGAGATGGATGGTAAAGACATAGTTGATGCATCTTCAGGTCGCTCACCAGAAGGTGGCTTCGAAACGAGTATTGTTTTCGGTGGAATCGGTCCTAAACGCTTTTATACAGTCACTAAAAATAACGTTGGTAACAACATGGCAATCATACTCGATGGTCAAGTTGTTTCTGCTCCAAGCATCAAACAAGCTATCTCTGGTGGACGCGCAGTCATTAATGGCTTAGATGATCTTCAAGAGGCCAAGCAACTTGCTGTCGTTCTTAAAGCTGGTGCACTACCTGTGAAGTCTGAAATAGTTGAGCTTCGCGAAGTGGGCGCATCCCTTGGTGTTGAAAATGTCAACTCGGGACTGTTCGCTGGCGCAGTTGGATTGGCTCTTGTTATTGGTTTCATGGTACTCTATTACTTAGGTGCAGGAATTAATTCAGTCATTGCTCTTGTCGTCAACATTGTTATTATTGGCGCTATCATGTCGATGTTCCACGCTACTCTTACTTTACCAGGTATTGCTGGTATCATCCTAACTATTGGTATGGCAGTTGATGCTAACGTTATTATCTTCGAACGTATTCGTGAAGAGCTTCGCTCTGGTAGGTCATCTCGCATGGCAATCCATAACGGATATGCTAAAGCCTTTACTTCTATTATTGACGCTAACGTCACTACTTTCCTCACTGCATTCATTCTTTATCAAATAGGTTCAGGACCAATCAAAGGTTTTGGATTGACATTGATGATTGGTATTGCTGCATCACTATTTACAGCTCTTTACCTGACACGATTTGTGTTTGATGCAATGGCCAAAGACACTGATTCAAGTAAACTATCAATTGGCTCGGGTCTAAAATTCTTAAACAACCCAAAATTTGCGGTTTTGAAAAAAGCCAAAGTTTTTAGCTCTATCTCTGCTGTTCTATTCGTTGTTTCTCTTGGTTTACTTGCTACCAAAGGCTTAAACTACTCTATTGACTTCACTGGTGGCAACATTATCACTATTGATGTTGAAGGTGGGACTAATCCTCAAGAGGTTGAGCAAGTGCTTAAATCAGCCAATATCGACGTTGGATCTGTAAAGCCGATATCTTCTGCCACAGGTGGTGATGATCATATTATGATTTCACTTTCTAATCAAGAAGGTTCTGGAGATGCAAGATCAGCTGTCGCTGCGGCACTTAGCGCTAGTGGAATTAAGTCAAAAATTATTTCTGAAGATTTAGTTGGACCTTCTATAGGTAAAGACTTAAAATCAGATGCACTAATGGCAGTTTTTTGGGCTCTTATTATTATCCTAGCATATATTCGAATTCGTTTTGGTCGCAATGGTTTTGGTTTTGGCTTTGGTTCAATTGTGGCTCTTGGCCATGACGTTATCATTACTTTGGGTATCTTTGCCTTCTTTGGTATTCAAGTAGACGCAGCGACAATTGCAGCATTCTTGACTATCGTAGGTTACTCTCTAAATGATACAATTGTCGTCTTTGACCGTATTAGAGAGAATACTGAGCTAATGGGTAAGGATTCCTATGGTGACCGCGTCAACACTTCTGTGAACGAATCATTCTCTCGTACCTTCATCACTTCCATCACGACTCTCTTTGTGGTAGTGATCCTAGCTGTATTTGGTGGGCTCGCGATTCGTGACTTTGCCATAGCAATGACAATCGGTGTGGTTATTGGTACCTATTCATCGATCTTTATTGCATCGCCATTTGTAGTTTGGTGGGCAAGTCGCCGTCCAATAGATTAATTGAATGGTGATTTTCATCGACTCATTTGAGTTGATGAACTGAGTTTAAGAAGCTCGCTCTATTGAGTGGGCTTCTTTTGCTTTTAAGGGAATTTAAATCTTCTCTAGTAAGCTGATTAAAAACATGGCAAGCTGATAAATATAAAAGCCCTAGCTTAGAAAACTAAGCTAGGGCTTTTAAGCGGAAGAAGAGGGATTCGAACCCTCGGAAGTCGTGAAACTTCGACGATTTAGCAAACCGTTCCCTTCGGCCACTCGGGCATCCTCCCAGTGCGATTACGCGTAAGCAAAGATATTCTAAATCTAAAGGTATTTCAAGACTTTTCTCACGATTCCTCAGTGATTTGCCCCGATCTTTAGTTTTGTATTTTCTATTTTGAGTCTATAGTGCCTATAAACCTCCTTATTTGAGAACTCATGCCAACAAAGCGTAGAAAACCCAGTATACCAAGTAACAAAAGACCTTCTAAGGCCCGAAAAAATAGAAAGTCAAAACCCTTCTCGTTTAGGAACTTTTTATTCAAGTGGTTTTTGCGTATGGGTATACTTGGAACTTTGATGGGTGTAGGGTTTTATTTTTGGCTGTTTCACTTCATGCCAACTCTCAATCCCAACAACGAATATTCTAAAGAAAATATTCTTTCAAAGTTGTCTTCAGAGACATCTGTCTACTACAATGATGAGAATACATTTATGGGGAGCTTTTTTGCAAATGAGCACCGTCGCTATATTCCTTACGAAAAGATGCCTGAGAAAATCATACAAGCTATTGTAGCTGGGGAAGATGGGGACTTCTTTGAACACAATGGCTTTAATCCCAAAGGCTTTGCTCGTGCGATGTTAAACAATCTTAAAGCCCGTAGATTTGTTGCTGGTGGTTCCACCTTATCTCAACAAACGGCCAAAAATATTTTCGGTCGTAAAGGTCGGAGTGTAGTTGCTAAATATCACGAATTGGTCCAGGCACTGCGTCTTGAAAAAAACTTTTCCAAAGAAGAAATTTTAGAATTTTATCTTAATCAGTTCTATGTGACGGGAACAGGTCGTGGAGTGGGTATTGCCTCGCGTTATTTCTTTGATAAGAATCTTAAAGACTTAAGTATTCGCCAATTAGCCTTTATTGCGGGCTCTGTCAAAGGGCCACATAATTATGACCCTTTTATTCAAAAAACCGATGAAAGTTATAAGCGTGCGATTGAAAAAGGCCAGCATCGAATAGAATATATTTTGAGTCGAATGAAAAAAGAAAATTTTTTGACTAAAGCAGAATATGAACGAGAAATGAAAGCTCCAACAAAATTTTCTCGTGGAACTTTTAGATCTCCCTTAACCACCGGGATGAACCAAGTTCTCATTACTTTGAACTCAGCCGATTTTGAAAAGATTTGGGCCAAACATGATATCGATCATTGGCAAGATGCTCATCTAAAAATAGTATCAACACTTGACCCTCAAATCCAAAGAGGGACTCATCTTGCTCTACGTCAAAACCTTACAAGGTTATCACTAGCTTTAGAAAATTTTCAATTACCTAAACGGAAAAGCCCATCAAGAGCTCAGCGATTAACTCAAGGTGAGGCATTCTACGGTGAAGTTGTTAAAGAAGATGAAAAAGGCTTACACCTCAAAGCAGGCAGATATCAACTGATCTTCCCAGTGATTGATTTAAAAAAGTTTGAGGAATATGGGGAGAAATCTGGAAACCGTAAAACGCGAGAACTATTTAAATCCAAGCAGTGGAAACAACCAGGACAAATACTAAGACTTGCAGCAATTGAAAACGCAAGAACACCCGCTGCTAAGCCTATCGTTAAAGTCAATGTCCTAATAAATGCTGAGATTCAAGGAGCAACAGCAATACTTAACCAAGGTCGTTGGCTTGCTTCTGTAGGTGGATTTAATGATAAAGATTTTGACCGTGTGCACTCAGCCAAACGTCAACTTGGGTCGTCATGGAAAATCCCGCTTTATGCAATTGCTCTAAAATTGGGATGGCGCCTTGATGACCTACTAGAAAACAAGTACAACCTTTTTCAGTTTGATAAACAATTTTATTTCCCAAATCCAGATCACAAAATTCGAGGAGAAGAAGTTACCATACAATGGGCTGGTACACGCTCAGAAAACATAGCTTCAGTCTATCTTTTGATGCACCTTTTAGATAAACTTGATCAGACAAAATTAATAGAAATAGCTCAAGAAATAAATGTTGCCCCTCAATCTGGAGAGTCCGCTAAATCATGGTATAAAAGAATTCGTGATGACTGGGGCGTTATCCTCAACAAAAACGCAGCCTATGAAGTTGTATTTGAAAAAGTAAGACGCCAGTTAGAAGAAAAAAAATCTTTCAACATGAACTTTAAAGAAGCAGACGCGTTGCGTAATTACAAATATGGACGTGGTTTTGATAAAGAAATCAAGGTTCAGTCAAAGCTGAAAAAATGGAAAAATGTTTTATTATTAGAACACAATTTTTTAAGAGACTTTAAGTTCGTCCAAAAGATTAAGGAGAATCATTCTAAAACAATATTTGCTCAAGACTCTCTTGATCGAATCGGGGTTTTTATTAATGGATTGACACCTCAACATAAAAAAGATGGATGGGTTGAAATCCCTAATCCACTTCATGAAGATGGTGATTCAACTCAAATGGTGGAAACACTTTTTGGTGATATAGAAACTCTTTTACCGGAACAAGTTGAACAACCGGAGTTAAAAGACTTTTGGATTGACGGTAGAATCAAAGTTTCTACGGTAGAGTCAATACACCAGAGTATTAAAAATGAATCAATTACTGAGCCTGTTGAGTGGTTTATGGCTGAGGGATCATTTATAGAGCACCCTACAATTAAATCTCAAATGGCCATGAAAATTTTTGCAATGTTCATGAAGCAAATGGGGATGAAACAGAAGATTGAAGAAGTCGTTTCAATGGTACTTGGTGCAACTTCGGTGGAACTTTCCCAAATGATTCAAGTGTATCAAAGTATTACAACTGGTGTTCAATATCAAAGTATTCAGGGGAATGGTGCTTGGGTGAGTCGTGTTGAAGATAGTCAAGGTAATGTGCTTTATGACCTAGAGAAAGACATTAAGTCTCAACGAGTTTTAGAAAGTAAAATTGTTTCACAAGTTAACATGATACTGGAATCCATTGTAAGAAATGGAACTGGTTCTAGAGCTAATAGAGCAATCAAAGTCAAAGACCCCAAATTAAAGTTGAAGTACCATTGGCCAGTCGGTGGCAAAACGGGCACTACTAATGGGTATAGAAATGCAGCATTTCTAGGAAACTTAGCCGGCTATGATTCCAAACAAAGACAACTTTCTTTTGAAAGTGGAGCTGCGATTGGCTCATACGTTGGTTTTGATAAGAATAGAGCAATGAAACGTGGTCGTATTAAAATTGGCGGTTCCAATGGTGCCTTACCTATGTGGAACGATGCAGCACTTGAGCTTATTGACCATATGAATTGGCGTAAAAAAGTAGATTATCTTGATTTAGAGATTCAAATTACCAGCAGACTCCCACTCTATTGGGGGAGAGAAGTAAGTGAAGTTCTAGTCGATAAAATGTCAGGCACCATAGTGGATGATCCGCCTGGTGCATGGGTGCATTGGCCTACAGAATTTGTTGAAGAATAGTTATTAAATAAAGATTTTATTGAGCAGGGAGTTAAACATGACAGGTAATATAATTGGGTCAAGTAGAATGATGGGTCTTAAGTTTTTAATTCTAACGAGTTTTTTTCTTGTTGGTTGTTCGAGCAGTGCAATTAAAAAACTAGATAATTTAACTGGGTCGAGCTTTTATGTAGAGCCGGTGTCTAAAGAAGTTGTAAATGAAGTCTCGAAGTCAGCGCCACAAGACAGTGTGGCTAATATTAAATTAATGAAAAACACAGTTGATAACCCATCTGATAATTCAAACAAATCAGAGGAAATTGTTTTGGATGGAAATCCTGAAGAATTTAAGGAAGCCACTAAGTCGAGTGAGCCAACTGTTGATATTATCAAAAAACCAACTAAAAAAGAACTAAACGAATTAGAACTCTTGCATTACAAAGTCGACTTTAGAGTCCGAAGTTTAAAGAGATTAGAGGATTGGAATCAATTTCAAGTACAAGTTTTAGAAAATTTTGAATCGACTTTGCGGTGGATGAAAACAGCCCTGGACGACCCAAATTTAAGTCATGATCAAATCGTTCAAGCTACGACAGATATTAAAAGAATCAAACACTCCTTATTGAATTTAGAAGACTGGAAAATGACATCTCAAAGTCCCGCTCTCGAAGCTAAGCCTCAATTGTCAGAAACTAAAAATTTAAGTGAACCTGTTCAGGAGTTACCAGATTGGGAAACTGCACATATCAGCTGGGTGGGGCGTTTTAATGAGCTACAGAATCAAGCGCGAATGGGATATACTTGGAAACAATTAAAAGCTGATGTCGCTCAAATTGAACGATCCCCCAAAGGTGCATCTCTTGCTGAACCTATACAAAAATTGATAACCTCAGTTCAAAAGAGAGACCGGAAAGAAATTGTAAATTTATTATTTGAAATTGACATGAGTCTAGATTCAGGTAAAGCTCAATCTGCGCAAACAGGTATTACAACACTGCAGCATGAGTATCCTGATTACCTTAGTGAATTTCCACTTGTCGAACGTGAATCACTACTTCGTAAAATCCAGTTGAATTTGGGTCTTCCATCAACTCCGAATATGCTGACTGGTAACTCTTCTTTACTAGGAGCTGATCTCGGCGAGTCAGCTAATTCCCCCAATCAAGCACCTGGTGAAGTTGATGAAGTAAAAGCAATCAAAATGTTGGCTGAAGCTGACGGGCTTTTGGATAAGTCTAAATGGCTTGAAGTAAGAGATCTTATGCGATATCTAGTGAATTCACAATATAGGGATCAAGCTAGCTCGAGAATTATGACCTCTAGTGAATCCTATTGTACTGAGCGCCGTTCTGAAGCCGCCAAATATATGGCAAGGTCTCGAGGCCGCGGTAAATCACGACAGAGTAAAATGATGACTCAGGCTTTGGTTGAGCTTGAAAAATGCGCTAAAGAGTTCCCTGGTAGTTCTCAGGCTGAGAAAGTAAAAGACAATATTAAGATGTTGAAAGCCCGCATTTAATCTTTCATGGAAGATGGTGAGTATCTAAAATTAGCCCTTGGATTTGGAATTGGTATTGTTGTCGCTATTCTTAATTCTATAGCCGGTGGTGGAAGTTCAATTTCACTACCAAGTTTTATCCTCATGGGCATACCTGCCGGAGTGGCTAATGGAACCAATCGATTCGGATTAATTTGGGGTAACCTCGCCAGTTTTTATGGTCTTTATCGTCGTGGGTATTTTTCTTGGAAAATTTTAGCTCCCCTAGTTTTGCCTATATTACTTGGAGCAGGCGCGGGGGCATGGTGCGCTGTATTGATTCCTGATACCATTTTCCAATTATTTTTAGCTGCGGTATTGATTGGTGTCGCACTTCTAAATGTACAGTATCTTTGGCGGAATCACAAAAAACTCAAATCGAATTCTCAAGTTAAATCAGGTGTTTTAACTCCTCAGGTTACTCACGCAGCGGGTAATATTCATGGCGAACAGAACTATCCCATTGCCCCAAGGCCTCAGCTATCATTCTGGAGTTTTGTGGGGTTTGTTTTGGTGGGTTTCTACGGCGGATTTATTCAAGTAGGGATGGGCTTTGTTTTGATTTTTGCTTTTTCCCTTCTAGCACCGATGAGATTAGTTCAAATAAATGCCTTAAAATCTGCTATTGCCACCTTATTCATGATTCAGAGTTTCGCAATTTTCTTCTATTATGGGAAAGTGCAGTGGGATTTGGCAATAATTTATGCCATGGGTTGTGTCTTGGGTGGATTTATTGGGAGTCTTATACAGATATCTCAGGGGGATTCATTTATCCGTATTGCCATGGTGTTGATTTCGGTGGTGATGGCAATTAAAATACTTGCAAATATGATGCAAATCATCATCTGAGCCTAACGAAAAGCTTACATTAGTTCATGATATTCCTATTAGAGTCTACCTATTCAACAAGGGCCCAATATTTTCGCCATAGGGAGGAGTAGTGATAACCACCTTTTGTATGAGACTCATATTGATAATGGACAACATTGGAAACCCCCTATTGCATTTTGTGAATTTGACACTTCTGCTGAAATTCAACTTCATAGAGATAATTTTGGAAGGATATATGTGGTCTTGAGCTTATTTCTAGGGTCTCAACTATATACTCTTAAAAGTATAATGAAAGCTTCACTTCAGCGCTAGTAGAACACTCTAATCTAGCCTCATAGTTCATCGTTTGTTTTTATATTTAAAAATATGAATTTTCCTATAAATGAAGCCAATCGGCTTATAGATATGGCACTAGAAGAAGATCTAGGCTCCGGAGATGTCTCAGCAAACTGGACAATCCCAGAAGATAAACAATCTCAAGCAGAGCTTCGAGTTAAGGCCGAAGGCGTTTTAGCTGGGATAGATTTTATCAGATTAGTCTGTCAAAGAGTTGACCCAAGTATTCAGGTGGAAACATTCTACTCAGATTCTGATTCAGTTCATGATGGCGACATTATTGCTAAACTAAGTGGATCTGCTCGTTCGCTGTTAGCAGCTGAGAGAACATTTCTGAACTTCTTACAACACTTAAGCGGCGTTGCAACTCAGACAGCCGAGATGGTTCGAGCTATTGCTCCAGGTAGTGCAACCAAAATTTTAGACACCAGGAAGACCCTTCCAGGTTATAGACTTCTTCAAAAATATGCAGTACTTCAAGGTGGTGGGACAAATCATCGCATGGGACTTTATGATATGGTGATGCTCAAAGAAAATCATATCGAAGCTGCAGGTGGAATTAGATCCGCACTAGAGAAAGTGTTTGATGCTAAACCAACTGAAATGAAAGTTGAAGTTGAGATTGAGTCACTAGACCAAATAGATGCAGCGCTCAGTCAAAACATC
>CAWVXU010000050.1:0-19588 GCA_963934255.1 uncultured Fibrobacterales bacterium | reverse complement strand
AAAGCCAAAAATTAACAAGTCAAAAACTAAGGAACCTACCAAAAAAAATGTAGCAGAAAAAAAAGTGGCGCCTGCCGATGCTAAAACCAAGGCCCAGGTAAAGTTAGAATCCGATAAACCTTTATCAAAAATAATTGAAGTTCAAGAAGAAATTCACCCAAAATCTATCCCAACCTTAGTTCACTTTATAAAATTCGAAGATATAATTGATTCTCGTAAGTTTCAGAAAGTACCTTTCTTTACGGAATTAAATGAACAAGAAGAGCGTGCCAACAAAAAGAAGTACACTGAAAACAAAATTCCAGAGTTACCAACTGTTTCTAATAGAAATTCTGAAATTAAAATCGGTGAAACTCCAGAGGAAATGGTCGCTCGAATTTCAAGAGAATTGGAAGAAGAAGCAGCAGGCCCTATGGGGCAAGATGAAGGACAAAATTGTACTAAATGTGGTATATTTCCTGTCGAAGAACAATTTCGAATTGACCGTGAACTCGGATACTGTCAATTCTGTGCAGACATGCTTCGTTTAGGTCAATCCAAAGAGGCTCGAAATTTTGAGGCAGCTAATCGTTTGGGTACTGATACAAGTTCAGATGATGCAGCTGTTTAAATACTTTATCGAATTCAAGATCAAAAAAAGCCAGCCAATTCTCATTGGATGGCTTTTTTTAATCTGATCTAACCCATACGCCTTAATACACCAATTACTTTACCTGCTATTGAAAACGATTTGTTGGATGAAACCGTAATAGGTCTATAATTTACGTTAGCTGGTTCTAATAAGATATGATCTGACTGTGGTTTAAAGTACTTAACTGTTGCTTCATCCTCGACTTGTGCAACAATCATTTCGCCAGTCTCGGCGGTATTTTGAGATTTAGCGAATACTAAATCGCCATCAAAAATTCCAGCTTCAATCATTGAGTCACCTTGTACCTTTAGGGCAAATACATCACCTCGAGCCATCAAGTAATCTCTATCAACAATTACAGTACCTTCAAGGTTTTGAACAGCCATGATGGGTGTCCCTGCTGCGACTCTCCCGATAATTGGGATTTCAACAGTATTGCTCTGAATAGAGTTGTCTTGACTTGCTTGTTTGATATTTCTTGAGTCAAAAATGGAATTGCTGTCCTTGGCAGAATTTGAGTCCTTATCTGCACTTGATGTAGGCTCATTCTCATGTGTAATTTCAAGTCCACGAGATAATTTGGCGGTTCGCTTGATATAGCCCTTTTTGATTAAGGCTGTCAAAATAGATCTAACACCATTGGTGGAGGAAATATTGAAGTGTTCACCAATCTCTCGAACAGTTGGAGGGAGGTTTTTTTGTTCAAGTCTTTCCTGAATATACCTGAAGATATCTTCTTGTCTTTGTGTGAGTGGCTTGATGGTGGTCATTTCGACACCTCCAGTTGAAGATTGTAACTTTTAATATACTACACATATGTGCAAGTGTCAATAAGTGCAGTGATATTTTGTGCAGTTTTAATTTACATCTGATAAACGAGGTGTTACAAAGTCTTTTGGGGTGAGTCTTAAAATAAATCCTACAAAAGTCTATATTATTTTTTAATTTGACAAAGTGTTTTTCTTAAAAGTAATATTCGGACTGACAATATTCTTATTGTTCATCTTTGCTTTAGTGGTCTTGAGTAGAGTGATTCTGCTGTCTAAGCAAGTTGAAAGAGTAGAAAAGGTCCTGAATGAAGCTGAAGCAAAGTTAAACGGGTTAAAAGGCGCATACAATGCCGACCCTGCTGATGGCTCAAAGAAATAAATCAAAACAAAGAATTATATCGAATTGGTGCGAGGAAACACGTAAATAGCCAATTTGGAAAGGAATTGAAAGATTCATGGAACATATCACAACTATACTAGCGTTGTTGTCGGTAATCTTGAATGTTGTTGTGCTTACCAAACTTGGTAAAATCTCTCGTCAAGTGGAACAGCCTATTGTGAAAAAGCTCAAGCCTGAGCTGAATCTAAAAGGAGTAAACAAAAGCTTCAAAGACAATAAAAGTCCTGGAGCTCGTTCACCTAAAAGTAGTAACCGCAATAGTAATCGTCGCACTAAAAGCGATGAGAATAAAGAAGCGCCAAAGAAAAATTCACGCCCATCAGGTCGTAATCGTCTAAAGCCATCTTCTGAGATTCATTCAAATGATTCTCAGCCAGCCGCAAGTGCAGAACAAGCTTCAGCTCCGGTTGAAAGTTCACGTCCAATTTCTGATGCTCCTGCACCAGAAAGAAAAAGAGCGCCTCGTCAAGCCTCTAGTGATGAGTCATCGGCTCCTCGCACTGAGTCTAAAATCGAAGTTCCTAAACAGGAAAGCGCTAAAGCTGAAACTCCGCAGGGTCGCCCAAGTTTAGCGCCTCGCGGTGAAAAGCCTAATTCAGAAAAAGCTCCGCAGTCTGCAAGTTCATCAATTGCAGGAACTGCAGCCGAAGCTCCTAAAGTTGAAGCTCCTAAACAAATTAGACACGGTCGTCGTGCTCAAGTTAAAAAAGCACCAAGCTTCGAAGACGAAGCATAAGTTCAGCTAAAGAATCACTCTTAAAAAAACCACTTCGCAATCGCGAAGTGGTTTTTTTCGTTCAAGCTTGTTTCATTCAAATGAGATGTTGATTTCTATCGAAAATGTTAATACAATATTGACTGGAGAATAATATTATGCCTCATTTTGTGATTAAACCTGCAGTTGACAACATGAAAGCCACTTTTGAGCCCGTCTCGGAAGTTGGGACTGGTGTAAAAAACAAGCAAGAAGCAAAAGCAAGGCTAAAAGAGCTTGGGATTGTTTATGGTATTGATCAAGAAGCAATTATTACGGCATTTGCAATTAATGAGTGCCTTGAATCAGTCACCGTTGCTAGTGGTCGTTTGTGTGGTACGCCAATCAATGCGCAATTAAAATTTGAAATTGACATGAGTAGTGTTCCGGTGTTTGTCGCCGACCCAGATGCCAATAAAATTGACTACAAAGAGGCAATGCAAATACCTCTAGTTAAAGCAGGCGATCTCTTAGGAGAATATATTCCTGCCCAAAAAGGTGTTTCCGGCGTTAATATTTTTGGTCAGGAGTTACCTGGTTTGTTAGGTGAGTCTTTAAGTTATACAGTGGGCGATGGAGTGCGAAAAGAAGGGAATAAATTCTTTGCCATCAATGAGGGGCGTCCTAGTTTTATTTTAAACAAGTTAGAAGTATCTAATTTACTTGAAATAAATGGAGATGTCTGTTTGGAAACAGGTAATATTGATTTCCCCGGTAGTGTCTTAATTAAAGGCTCAATATCCGATGGTTTTACAGTTAAATGCAGTGGTATGCTTGATGTTGCAGGTGTCATTGGCGACGCAACAGTTAATATTGGTGGCTTACTTCGGGTTAAAAAGGGTATTATCGGAAAAGGTAATTGTCATATTTACACCAAAGGCGGTATGGAATTAGGTTTTGCCAGCAATTCAAACTTAACATCAAAGGGCGATATTTGTATAACTAAGAATTTGTTGCATTGTAAAACTTATTCTTTAGGGCGAGTGAGAATCGAAAGAGGATCTATAATTGGGGGTGAAGTTGTTTCCATTAAGGGTGTCGAATCAATGGAAATTGGATCAGAGTCTGGCGTAAATACGCGGATTACGGTGCGAACAAATTATGAAATTATTTTATTACAAGAAGCCTTTGATAAAATGTTGAATGAAGTTGATGGAGTGTTCCAACGAAGCCGTTTATTTCTTGCCCAGGGTCAAATCCCGGAAAATAATACTGATCAAGTTGTTATAGACTTGAATCTATTGGCTTCACATCGGGCTAAATTAGCTAGACTAGACGAACAAATTAAGTTTCGTGTGGAAGAATCAAGGCGAGCTGATGGTGTTTGTATTTGTGTACATAAAAAAGTCCACCCAGACGTTACTTTCATGGCTCCAGGCTGTAAGCTATTGGTACAAGACGATATTATTGGGAATAAAGTGTTTGTTGACGACATAGATCTATCATCAATGGTGGTAAAAAATGAATAAAATTCAAAATCTAGCCCAACTTGATGAATTTTATCAGCAACTGAAGACTTTAAGTTTAATGCAAAGTGCTTTAGCAATTGTAGTTGAATCTGAGATGATAGTGAAAAAACAACTCCTACCGACTTTAAAGAAAATTGGATTTAAGGAAGTTCAAGTTTTAGATGAAGGTAAAGAGCTTTTAGAGTTAATTGTAAAGTTTGATGGACCTCTGTTGCTATGGTTTGAGTTGAGGCCAGGCGCTGTCTTTTTAGACCCATTGTTGAAGATTATAAAAGCAATGAGGCCAAAGAAGCCTTTGTGTGCTATTTTCTGTGGTCGAGCTGATGACAAGCTAAGTCTAGCTAAGGTGTTGAATCAAAAAGAGCCCAATGTTATGGTGCGTCCTTTGGATTCTAAAACTATCGAAAAAAAACTCCGAGATTACATTTTAAATTCAAACTTTTCCTAGTTTATCTTGCTAAATTTACTGCTCTATGAGCAAATCTAATCATATCATAATCGCCATTGACGGTCCTTCTGGTACTGGTAAAAGTACTACGGCAAAGTTAATGGGTGAACGACTTGGTCTTCCTTATCTTGATACGGGAGCGATGTATAGAGCTGTAACTTGGGCCTGTCAAAATGAGGGTATCCCTTATTCTGCTGAGTCTGATGTTGTAGAGCTTGCTGGTCGTATCCAGATCAGCTTTTCTGATGATGGGTTGATGATTGATGGAATAGTTCGCGAAAGTGAGATTCGTACTCCAAGAGTTTCAAATGAGGTTTCTCATTATTGTAAGCTTCCTGAAGTTCGCAGTCTCATGACTGAGCAACAACGCCACATTGGGAATCAAAAAGGCTGTGTCCTCGATGGTCGTGATATTGGTACAGTTGTTTTTCCTCAAGCTGATTATAAGTTTTTCCTGGTAACGGATGTAGATGTGCGCTCTAAGCGTCGTCATGCTGAGTTATTGTCTAAGGGAGAGCAAGTCAGTTTTGAAGAAGTTCGTGAAAACTTGCTTGAGAGGGATCGTCTTGATTCGTCTCGTGCAACAGCACCTTTGGTGAAAGCTGAAGATGCAGAGCTCGTAGATACCACTAAATTTAACATAGAACAACAGGTTGAACACATTTTGAAGATAATGGGAGTGGTCGTTACTTCATAATTACTGGTTAACCGTAAGGAAAATATAAATGGCAAATTTGCTACATGGATCTGATTCAGATCTAATTGAAATGCTCAAAGCTGAACAAGCTTTTGATATCTCTGCTGAGAACGTCCAGGGTACTGAGATGGAAGAATACTTCTCTACTCTTACTGGTCTTGAAGTCGGAAAAGTTGTTGATGGAACGATCCGTCAAGTATCCGATACTGAAGTACTAGTTGATGTTAATTTTAAATCAGAAGGTGTTGTACCTATTGCTGAATTTAAAGGGTCTCCTGATCTAGAAGTTGATAAAGTTGTAGAAGTATACATCGAAGCTCTAGAAGACTCAGAAGGACGTTTAGTTCTTTCTAAAACTCGCGCAGACTTTATTCGCGTATGGGAAAAAATCCGCGAAGCATTTGAAAATGACGAAATCGTACGTGGTACTTTGGTACGCCGTATCAAAGGTGGCGTAGTTGTTGACCTATTTGGTATCGACGCGTTCCTACCTGGTTCACAAATTGACCTTCGTCAAATCCCTGATATCAATGCATTAATTGGTCAGGACTTCGATCTTAAAGTTATCAAAGTAAACAAAGCACGTCGCAACATTGTTGTTTCACGTCGTTCAGTTCTTGAAGAAGAGCGTTCACGTCTACGTGGTAATGTTCTTGATAACCTAGACAAATCACAAGTACGTAAAGGTATCGTTAAAAACATCACTGATTTTGGTGCGTTTATCGATCTTGGCGGTGTAGATGGACTTCTACACATCACTGATATGTCTTACCGTCGTATTTCTCATCCTTCAGAGCTAGTAACTTTAGGACAAGAAATTGAAGTTAAAATCCTTGATTATAACGAGAATAAAGAGCGTATTTCTCTTGGTCTTAAACAACTTCAAGATCACCCTTGGAAAGATGCAACTGAAAAATTCCCTGAAGACTCTGTAGTCAAAGGTAAAGTTGTTTCAATTACAGATTATGGTGCTTTCATCGAACTTGACGAAGGTATCGAAGGTCTTATCCACGTATCTGAAATGTCTTGGACACAACACGTTAAACATCCTTCAAAACTATTGACAGTGGGCGAAGAAGTTGAAGCAGTTGTTCTCAAAATTGACGTTGATAACGAAAAAATTTCTCTTGGTCTTAAACAACTTGAGAAAGATCCTTGGGAAGACATCGAGTCTGAATTGCCTCCTGGTGCTAAAGTAACTGGTGAAATTCGTAACCTTGCTTCTTTCGGCGCTTTTGTTGAGATTAAAGAAGGTGTTGATGGACTGATTCACGTTTCTGATATGTCTTGGACCAAAAAAATCTCTCACCCTTCTGAGCTCCAAACTAAGGGTGATAGTGTTGAGTGTGTTGTTCTAGCGGTTGACCGTGACAAACGTCGTATCTCACTTTCTATGAAACATCTTGCAGAAGATCCTTGGGATTCAGTAGAATCTACATTTCCAGTAAATTCTGAAGTTAAAGGAACAATTGTTCGCATGCTAGACCGCGGTGTCGTAGTTGAGCTTGAGAATGGTCTTGAAGGTTTCATCGGTACTAATAAACTTACTACTGACAAAATCAAAGTTCCATCTGAAGCATTTGCAGTGGGTGACGAAGTTCCAGCTTTAGTTTCTGAAGTTGATCACGGAAATCGCAAACTTTTCTTGTCAGTAGTTGACTATTTAGAAGGAAAAGATGATGCAGAAGTACAAGCTTACCTAGATGCTCACCAACCTAATGGTGCTGCTGTAGAAGCTGAAGTAGAAGAAGTTTCTTCGGAAGACTAATTCTCATTTACAGTACTTAAGCTAGTTGATAGTTTAGAGTCCTACTTCTTTTGAGGTAGGACTTTTTTTATTTTAAATAATGCTTTTTGAAAGGCATTTCATTTATATTATCAACGAGGAGATTGAATTATGATTAAAAAAACATACATGCTTATTCTGTTGATTTTTGTCACTTTGGTAAGCGCCGAAGAATACTCTCTTGATGGAGAAGCTAGGGAAGAGCTTAATAAACAGATCAATAGCTGGCTGAGTGTGACTGCTGGGGTTGCAGGAGTCAAAGATGAACAATTGACTAAGTTAGAAGTTGGGGTAGGGTCTTGGATAAATGAGTATTATGGTCTGTCCGGATTGATTCAACTCATGCCAGGCCAATATAATGGTGTATTATACGATAAGCAATACACTTTGGATATTAGATCTTTAAGTGTCCAAGGTGAATACCTGTTATGGGGTAATGGGTTTGTAGAAATAAATATCCCTCACCGTGCAACTATGGGCCTGGCGAAAATTTATACCCGTCTTTCTGAAGATGATATCGTGAATCGAAGTGAAGGATTTTTGGCTGTTGGCCTTGGTTTAGGGGTGGACTTCCCCATTAGTGAATCATTTGAACTCTCTATTAAGGGGGATTATACTTATGTACCTTACTTAGATGAGTCAAAAGAGTTAATGATTAAAGACCTCAATAAGCCAAGTATTCAAATAGGATTTAGGTGGTACCCTAATGTTATTAGTGAAGTGAAATAAAATAGTATTATACGGCTGGGCGAAATGCACAAGTCCGTTTTTTCGACTTACTCAAATGAGATGAATCAGTTTTATTTCTTAAGTGAAAACCTTAAAAGTGTAAAATTAAACCTAATTTTTCTTGGCTAAAGGTTAACTCAATAAAAAAAGGCATCACCCAAATTGGTGATGCCTTTTAATTTATTAATCAATATTGCCAAAAACTACCTAGTGGTGAGCAGCAGCTCTTATCTCACGCGCATTTTTAGCAATGAGTTGCATATTGATGATGAGCTTTTCAAGCACTTCAGGTGTGATTGCTTGTTTAGGGTCATCTCCCATCCCTTTAATAGGGTGGCAATGAGTTTCTATGATTACACCATCTGCTCCATATGCTGCAGCTGCCATAGCCGCATGTGGTACGTATTTGGCTTTACCAACAGAGTGTGAAGGGTCAACAATGACAGGAGCCCAAGTTTTCTCTTTTAGCAGTGGAGTTATGCACTCATCCGGATAGTTACGGTATCCGTCCATGCCAGGTTGGGTGCCACGTGGGCACATCATGACATTTGGATTACCATTACCAGCGATGTACTCGGCAGCAAGGATGAATTCGTCAATTTTACCCATGTGGATAGAACGTTTAAGTAAAACACGCATATCTGTCTCTGCAGTTAATTGCCCCACTTGCTCGAGTAGTTTGTAGTTCAGTGCATTACGAGCACCAATTTGGAAACAGTCAACTTTTGCTTCAACACAAAGTTTTACTTGCTCAAGCTCCATGACCTCAGTCACTACTTTAAGACCAGTGCGTTCACGAGCTTCAAGTAGGATATCTAGGGATTTGGCAGAACCTTGGAATGAATAAGGAGATGTGCGGGGTTTCCAAACACCGCCACGAAGCATGTCGGCTCCAGCTTCTTTACAAGCCTGAGCTGTTTCGTAAAAATAGTTTGGATTTTTATAATCGATGGTACACTGACCAGCCATTGTAATGAAATCTTTACCAAGCTCTTTTCCGTTGATAAGGTGTTTTTCTTTGGAAAGAGGATTGTTGTGACTCAATAACTTGTAAGGAACTTGTACACGATCCACTTTTTCAATAAACTCAAGACCTTCAATTCTTTTGACAAGAAGGTCATTTGTCTCATCACCGATAAGAGCAAAGATGCTTTGAGAAGCACCTTGGATTGGACGTACTTCAACACCGAATTCTCCGGCTAGACCCTGTAATTCACTAACTTCTGCAGCTGTCAATTGTGGTTTATTTGGAATGATCATAATAAACTCGCATTTTAATAGATTTTATGGGGTCAATCTAATAATTAGCGCGAGGTTTGTCACTTTTCAGTAGCAGTATATACACCATCCCATGATTCTCCTTGATTTACAGGAGGGTTTTGAGCATATTCTTGACATCTTTTGATAAAAACATGTGATGGTGTTGTTTTACAGCCAGGTGCTCGATCAGGATGGTAAATTTCTAAATCAAGGCATTTGATGAAAATGGCTTCAGCTTCATCCCATTGACAGGCTCTGTATTTATCAATTGCTTGGGCAAATAATTTAACAAGTTCAGTTTCTATGTCAGTTGCTTCATTTTCAAAATTAAGAAGTTCATATATTTCAACCGGCTCTGATTTACCCACTACTTTGACTCTATCAATTTCCCGAGTGAGTAATTTTGTTGCGCCTTCCGGGACTTGAGCATGTGCCGCATCTATTGTTGTTTTGGAGCACATATTGAATACTCCGTATTGTTTGGCGCCTGATTCTAGGCGGGCTGCTAAATTTACTGCATCTCCCATCATTGTGTAGTTCATATGCATTTTGGAACCCATATTACCAGTGACTATTTGTCCAGAATTTATTCCAATTCTCATTCTCATATGGTGGACAATTTGAGGCCATTTGTCGCCTTCAGATTCCCACTTGGCTCTGAGATCGCCAAGTTTATTTTGCATATTTATAGCAGAAATACAAGAAGCATAGGCATTGTTGGCTAAGGGTACGGGGGCGCCAAAAAATGCGATGATGGCATCACCTTCGTATTTGTCTAATGTTCCACCCTCAGCAGTCAAAATATTAGTCATGTCGGTGAGATATTCATTGAGTAGTTCAACAAGTCGGGTAGGAGACCCAATTTTTTCTGAGAAAGTAGAGAATGAGGCGATATCTGTAAAATATGCAGTTAAGAAGCTTTCCTCTCCGCCAAGAGTCGGTTCTTCGTCGCTTTCAAGCATTTGGTCAATAAGTTCAGGAGAGATGTAATTTTTAAAAGCCTGAACTGCTTGACGTTTGGCGCGTTCTTCAAACATAAGTTTATAGATGAGAGAAAAGCCAAATGCTGACATAAGAGCAACTTGTGGTCTTACAATTCCAAAGTATACGCCTAGATTGAAATAATGAAAGTTAAAGATAAAATAGATTGCTGATATAATAATAATGAGGATTGAGGCCCAAATAGGACTTAAATAGGTTGCAATCAAAGCTGCAATAAACGCAAAGGCGATAATTATAAAGATGATGTCTTTTGAATCAGCCTTATGTAGGAAGTTATTTGTCAGTATATTTTCCATCATATTGAGGTGAATATCAACACCTGGGTAATTGGGGACACCGGGTGCCGCGACCATATCAAATAGGGCAGGGGCTGTTGAGCCTAGCATAAATACTTTGCCTTGAAAAGCGGCAACTTGAATTCGATTACGAATAAGATCTGAGTAGGAAATGTGTTTAAAAGTCTCGTTGTCTTTAGATTGTTTCAGATCCAGGAAATTGATAAACATTCGCATATCTTTACCCCAAATTGGGATTTCAATTGAGTCACCAAAGCGCAGAGTGTCCCCTTGGTTTAAGCGTTTGATCAAAGTCGTTTCTTCCCAATTGATGATATCTAAAATAACATCATCCTGAAGAATGATGATGGAGGAGTATAAATCACCTGCTTGAATACTAATATCGGCTGGAATGGATAGGTACTTTTGTTGACCTAAGGCCAGTCTCTGAATGTCTAATTTGAAATAGTCTAAGACATTGAGTGTATAGTCGTCAAAGTAAATTTCTTCATCTAGTTCTTCACCATCAAATTCCATCAGCGCCATTTTGTTTTCATCAAGAGAATATCCGAGAAGCAGCTCATCACTAACCGCTGCCACTTCTATGTAGCCTTCAAGTTGTTGTTCTGGCTCTGGATTTTGAATGAGTTGAGCTTTAGCTGCTTTTTGGGCATCAAGAATAATTTGCTTAAAATTGGGAAATTCGGTGATGGTTTTTAGCATTTCAGGGGTGAGCGTTTGGGCATCAAGTATATCTGCGGATACACCGTCTTTGTTGTGATAAATTAAAACTGAGGTAGATAAATCTATATTGCGTTTTAAGCTATCAGCAATGTCAGGGTTAGAGAGTTTAAGGATTGATTCTTTTTGCTGAATCATTGAGCGAATGGATGGCCAACTCAGATTGGGATAGGTGGTTTGGATAATTCCTAGAGAGTCTTTATATAAACCAAAAGGTTGACCGATAATGATTTTTTCTTCTGGGATAATGATGATGTCTTTGGGGTCAATACCCATCAGTAATAACGAAGTTTGTAATGCAATAACTGGGTAAAACCTTGGAGTGACACCCGGCGTGGTTTCGGGATTGGGGTAGGTATATAATAGAGGCTCTGAACGATGAACTCCATCATTGTCAGGAGTCACGTTGACAAGTCCCATCTTGTAGGAAGATTTTGAAAAGTTTGAGAAGGTATTATCAAGGATTTCTTTGTTTATATTATGGTCAATAGCTAAATTTGTAGGAATTGGGAAGGTCGAGTGAAGGCCTATTTCTTCTTGCCATTCTTTGGTGGATTTGGACACCCAGTATTTGGGGTCGTTAAAGTATTCATCCCGATTTCCAACAGTTGCACCAGATATGACATTACCAGCATTCTGCACACTTTTAACGAGCATTGAGTCATAATTGTAGCCTGCTTTTATCTTTGAAGCAAGTTTATCCCATTGAATTGTCGAATCAACATTTTTAAGGACGCTAATTGCAGCTTGTGCATCTGTAGCACCCCAATCAGCGTTTTTGAATAAAATATCAAAAGTAATTGAGGAAGCACCACCCTTGGTGAGTTGATCCACGACCTTTGCATGATAACTTCTAGGCCAAAGGTTGTAACTTCCAAGAATATCCATTGAAGATTCATCAATATCAACTAAAACGATACGCTTTTCTAAGGTTGTGTTAGTTTTGATACTAGAAGTGTCTTGAAAGCCCAAATCTTCAGTGCTGTACTTCGTGGAAGATAAAAAGTCAAATAAAACGTTTTCAAAATTGTCGAGACTACGATTTAAGGGAATATCGCGGTCGACTTCAAGCCAGACAATACCGGAGGCCACCATGAGCCCAGTAAGGACAAATGCTAAAACTTTTTTAATTCTTTTAGAAATTTTCATGAATAGGGCTCTCTCTGATCATCAATAAATTCTAACAAATTATATTTATAAAAACCTTATTATTACAGGCGGAAATTATGTCTTCAGAACTTTTTAAAACAGCTCTAAATAAAATCCACCATTTAGCCGGAGCTAAAATGGTTCCATTTGCGGGGTATGAAATGCCTGTATCCTATGCTGGTATTAAGCTAGAACACATAGCTGTACGCCAAAAAGTAGGTCTATTTGACGTTTCTCATATGGGTAATTTTGAAGTATTAGGCCCACAATCACTCCTCTTTTTAGAAGCACTTACTAGTAATGGAGTCCACAAATTAAATATTGGAGACGTCCAATACTCGAGTCTTTGTCGCGATGATGGCATGATGATTGATGATATTTTGGTTTATCGCTATGAAGAAGAACGATTTCAGGTGATTGTGAATGCTGGAAATAAAGAAGTTGATTGGTTGGAATTCTCCGAATTTTCAGCCTCTTATGATGTAGAACTGAAGAATCGTAGTTCAGAACTTGGGATATTGGCTTTGCAAGGACCCAATGCTATAAAGGTAGTTCAGCAAATTTGGGGTGAAGAAATGACGGATATGGCGTTTTATTCTTGTGCGAAAGTTGAATATGAAGGTTTTGAATTACTGATGAGTCGCACGGGTTACACAGGTGAGGATGGATTTGAATTTTATCCAAATGATTCGCAAATTGTCCCCATGTGGAATCAATTCCTTAAGCTTGGTAAAGACTTTGAATTGGAACTTTGTGGACTAGGTTGCAGAGACACATTACGATTAGAAGCTGGTTATTCCTTATATGGTCATGAGCTCAATCTTGAAACTCATCCACTTGACTCAGGACTCGCTTGGATTTGTGATCTAGAAACAGAGTTTAGAGGTCGAGATGCAATGGTACTTGCGAAATCTGAAGCCGGTGCAACAACAATAATTGGCCTTGAAATGACCGAAAAAGGTATTCCGCGTGAAGGGTATGAAGTTTTTCTCGGTGAAGAAAAAATTGGTGTTATTACAAGTGGATCAATTTCTCCTCTTTCGGGTAAGTCAATTGCTATGGCTCGAGTATTGAAGTCCAAAGTCAAAATAGGAAATGATGTCAGTATCATGATTAGAGAAAAATCTAAGGCTGCTCAAGTTGTTTCACGTCGTTTTTATCAAAGAGGGTAATGTCTAGTGTTTAATCGTTCAAAAGCCAAGTCGACAGTGAAGAAGAAAAATAATTTGCAATCCAAGCTTAAGTCTAAATCAAATGGCTCGTCTAAAAATCGCCCCAAAGCCTCTGTAGTTAAGAAAGCACAATTAGAAGTTAAGGCGAAAGAACGATTACAAAAAGATGAAGAAAAGAAAAAGAAATCAGCTGAACGCTTTAAGAAAGCCAAAGCGAAACTTGAATTAAAAGAAGCTGGTAAAAAGGCTAAAACAAAAAAGTCTCCCAAACAATCTAAAGGTGACGAAAATGTTGACATCCGTCCTTCAAACATCCGAGAAATTATTGGTTGGGTTATTGTTTTATTTGCTTTGGTGAGTTTGTCATCTGTAGTTATGCAATTTGTCAGTCAAGGTGGAACTCATTTATTTGGACCTTGGTTGGGTAAATTTTTAGCAACTAATTTACTACAAATATTTGGAAAACTTCCTGTGCTTTTGTTCTTGCCATTTTTGTTTTTATTTGGTATTAAAGTGTTGGTGCCTCATTGGGAAAAACTATCATGGCGCTGGAGTATTTTTGCCTTACTCGTTTCAGTTCAAACGAGTCTTTTGTTGTCAATTTCAAATCAATCAAATACAATTCCAATAATTTATGATTTTATTAATACTGGTGGAGCATTAGGCAACTTTATAATGAGTTTTGTTTTGCAGCCGGTATTTCAAGAAAGTAAGATGGGGTCGTACATTCTTATTGGTTCAGCTTTTTTCATCACATTAATATGGGGCTTCAATTGGAAACCATCAGAGTGGGTTATTTACCTACTTGCAAAGTGTACGGAAATCATTGAAACAGCAAAGCTAAGAGCTCAAGAGAAAGCTGACGAGCGCTTATTAAAACACAGCCCCGCAGCTCAGCTCATCCGTAAAAAGAAACAAGAAGAGTTACTTAAAAAATATGAAAATGAAGTAAACGAGGAGTTGTTAGAAGAAATTGCTGATTTGATTGAATCTAAAAGAGATATGTTAGGTGATCATCTAATTGTAAAAACATCAAAAAAGAAAAAGTCTGAAATTGAATCCATTCCGTTGATGGATTTATCAACTGTAATAGTTGAAGATGAAGAAAAGCTAAGTGAGCATAGTGAAACAATCATAGATATGGAAGTGATTGAAGAGCGAGCTTTGGATGCAAGGCAAATACTAGCTGCAATGTCTCCACATGATCGTGATGCTCTAGATCCTCGCGAGCTACGCCGCCTGCTTGATGATGCTAATCAATTAGAACGTGCGCGTGAGCTCAATAAATGGGAAGTTCAGGACAAAAAGCAAGTTAAAATTGAAGGTATTATTTCAAATGCAGCTGAATTTGAAAATGCCCATGAAATAACTAATGAAGTAGCCAATGAAGAGTGGGTGGCTGAAGAGAATTCAGTTGATCTTGATAAGACAATTGCATTTGACGTGAGTTCCCTTGTGCAAGGTGGGCATAAGAATCAACCCGAGCAAAATCGTCAAACTCAAAAAATGAATTTAAATCAAGTTCCGACGAACCTATTTGATAAAAGCGATAGTGAAAATACTGAGCTACAGGCGCAATCAACAAATCAACCCCCTAAAACTAAAACCTCTTCACGACCACAAGTCAAAAAAATCATCGCCTCTTCAGAGTATGTTATCCCAGATATCCAAGCTCTGCTTCCTGAGCCCCCTGAACAAAAGCTAGATCTTAATCCCCACGATCTTCAATTGATGTCAGCTCAGCTTGAAGCTCAAATGGCCAATTTCAAAGTCAAGGGCAAGGTTGTAGGGATTACAACGGGTCCTGTTATCACTCGTTTTGAAATTGATTTGGCACCTGGAGTGAAAGTTTCGAAAATTTCAGGATTACAAGATGACCTTGCACTGGCTCTTAAGGCTAAATCAGTGCGTATTTTGGCGCCTATACCAGGTAAAGCTGCAGTGGGAATTGAAATCCCTAATTCTAGTTCTCAGATAGTCTATGGCAAACCTATTGTAGGGGCTGCTCGCGAAGAAAACACTGATGATCAAATTATCATTGCCTTAGGGAAAGATATTTCAGGCGAACCATATACAATGGACTTAGCTAAAGCACCACATCTACTTATCGCTGGACAAACAGGCTCTGGTAAATCTGTTTGTATCAATACCTTGATGGCGTCTATTTTGGCGACCAAATCACCAGATGAATTAAAAATGTTGCTCGTTGATCCAAAAGTTGTAGAGTTAAAACCCTATGAAGATATTCCTCACCTGCTTTACCCTGTTATCACTGACCCAGAGCTTGCAATTAGCGCTCTTAAATGGGCATGTTGGGAAATGGATCGACGTTACGAAGTTCTCGCTAAGATTCGAGTACGAAATTTGGCCGGCTTTAATGCTAAGATTGCTAAGGGTGGGCTTGAGGATAAGCTTGAACCGGCTGAGAATAAAAAAATGCCATTTATCGTTATTATGATAGATGAATTAGCAGACTTGATGATGGTGGCTGGTAAAGAAGTAGAAATCAGTATCTCGCGAATCGCTCAAAAAGCTCGAGCTGTTGGTATTCATTTGGTTCTAGCGACTCAACGACCATCAACGAATGTCATTACAGGGACCATTAAAGCAAATCTTCCAACTCGTATCTGTTTTAAAGTGGCATCTCATATTGATGCTCGTACAGTTCTAGATAAGTCGGGTGGCGAAAAACTTTTAGGGCGTGGTGACATGCTATTTAAAAGTATGAGTGACCCAGAAGCAGTGCGAGTTCATGGAGCCTTCTTGACTGATGATGAAATTGAAGTAATCACTGATGCGTGTTCCAATCAAAATGTTGAGCGAAATCAGCTAGAAAGTTTTGATTTTGAAGGCTCGGGTGGTTCCGATAAAAAAGGTAAAGACTCTGACCCAGAAGATGCTATCGGTCCTAGAGATGAACATTTTCATGATGCAGCAGAGCTTGCTGTGCATAGCGGTAAAGCTTCAGCTTCTATGTACCAGCGCAGACTCCAGATTGGATATGCTCGAGCAGGCCGTCTTGTCGATCAACTTGAGGCAGCCGGGATTATTGGGCCGGCGCGGGGCGCTAAAGCACGAAATATATTAATGACTGAAGAAGAGTTGCGAAGCTTTTTATCAGGTGATACCGATGATATAGTTTTGGATGATTATTAATTTTTCAATATCACATATAAACAAAAACACATTTATGCATATATGTGAATATTTGCATAAATGTGTTGACCATAGATTTCAGAGTTTTTAATTTTGTTAAAAATTCAGTAATCGAATTTGTTTTTGAATAAAATAAGCGGAGAGCAATATGGTATCATTAGAGTTAGTGCCCAGGTCAATTGAATCCTTAGTTAAGGAAGCAAAGCAAGCACTGTCGAGGTATCCTGAATTACAATACATCAATATTCCTGATGTGATTCGTCTTGATATCCGGTCATGGGAAGCAACCGAAGCCCTACTTCGAGCTGGAATCCCGACGATCCCTCATATTCGTGCAATGGATCATCGTGGAGATCAGCTTAATTTTATTCTGAAGCCATTAATTGAATTAGGACTTGAGAAGGTTGTAATTATATCAGGCGATGCTCCTGACTTCCCTGATTTTAAACCATCAGGTGAAACTCCAATTACCTTGACTAGCTCAGTAAAACAAGCCTTTCCTAGCTTGAAAGTCTATGGTGCGGTTGACCCATATCGACAAAACTTTAAAGACGAAATTGCTTATGTACACAAAAAAATAGCTGCGGGAATGGATGGAGTCTTTTCTCAAGCGTTTTTTGATTCTCGTCTGCTAGAAATTTATTTGGACCAATTAGAAGGTATTACCTTTTTTGCTGGAATATCCCCGGTTAACTCTGAAAAATCGGTTAAATATTGGGAACGAATCAATCAGGTGGTTTTCCCCAAGAAATTTGACATTTCAATTGAAGCTAATGCCAAATTGGCCAATGAAATCCTATCGATGGTCAAAGCGAAAGGGCAGCATGCCTATCTAATGCCTATTTTGATTAGTTCTGAAAAGTATTTAAAATCATTTTGGGGTGAAAGAGACTAAGGCTAGATAAACTCTGTGCAATAATCTATGCAATAATCTATATATTAGTTATGCATCAACCAAAGAGTATATATCTTAAAATCGGCGTAGGGGTCATTCTAGCAGGATTGAGTTGGTACCTTTATATATATATGCATCCAGTCTTACTCCCAGTGATGGTAGTATTATCTTATTTACTTGCCAATTTGGACACTAGACCAGCAAATTATGAAGACTCTGAAGAAGAAGAGTTTGATGGTGATGCTCCTCTTTCTACAAATGATCCTGATTCGGGTGTATCTAGCGTTCAAGATATGGAGGGCCGTCTACAATTAGTAATTGATGGTACCAATGATGGTATTTGGGATTGGGATATTGCACATGACAAAGTTTTTTGGTCAGACCGAGTGTACCAGATTTTATCTATGGATAAAGGTGCACTTGAAGATAAATTTGATAAATTCAAATCACATCTTCACCCCAAAGATCGAACAGAGTTTGATAAAGCTCTGCGCAACCACTTGGTGTATAACTCACCATTTAATATTGAAATAAGAATTATTCAATCAACCGAGGTGTATCAATACCTTCGAATCCGTGGTAAAGTTAAACGTAATAAACAAAATAAAGCCGTGAGAATGGCTGGATCAATTTCAGATATTACCGATCAAAAGTTGATTGAAAAAGAACTTCGTCATAATGCTTATCATGACAGATTGACCTTACTACCCAATCGTGCATGTTTTGTTGATGAATTGAGTAAGGTTCTCTATAAAACAAAGGAAAATTCAGATTATATTTTTGCAGTAATCATTATTGGTATAGATAAATTCAAAGCTATTAATGAAAATATGAATCACCAAACAGGTGATGAGCTACTCAAAGAAGTCGCCAAAAGAATTCATAAGTGCCTTCGAGGTCCTGATATTTTATCAAGGATGAGTGGGGATGAATTTGCAATTATAGTCAATGACATCAGACAAGCAGGCGATGCAACTCATTTTTCTCAAAGAGTTAAGACTGAATTGTCGAAACCTTTTCATATTGGCACAAAAGATATTTTCATCTCAGTTTCAATGGGTATTGTATTTAATAATGAAACTCATGACGCGACTGAGGTTTTACTTCGTGATGCCAATACCTCTTTAAGCCAAGCCAAGAAAAAGGGCAAAGGAACGATTGAGGTGTTCTCTCAATCAATGAGAGATAAAGAGTACGAAACTTATAAATTAGAGCTAAACCTTCGTCAGGCTATAGATCGTGATGAACTCTTTTTAAGTTATCAACCTATTTATAATATACCAGAAGAGACTATTGGGGCTTTTGAAGTTCTGGTTCGCTGGAAGCACCCATCACTTGGTATTATTCGTCCTGTTATTTTTATTCCGGTTGCAGAAGAGTCTGGATTGATTATGCCCATTGGCGAATGGATTCTTAAAAAAGCATGTATCCAAATGAAAAAATGGGTAGATCAAGGTTTTGATAAAATTCTTATTGCGGTGAACGTATCTGCACCACAGTTTTCCTATAGCGATGTACCCAAGTCTGTTGAAAGGGTCCTCAGAGAAACAGGACTTGAAGCTAAATATTTGAAAGTTGAAATTACCGAGTCTGTTGCCATGAAGGATGTTACTAAGACAATTGAAACACTTCAAAAACTTCATGACATTGGGCTGCAAATATCTATAGATGATTTTGGCACCGGCTACTCTTCACTATCATACCTTAAGCAATACCCAATTGATACTTTAAAAATTGATCGAAGTTTCATCAAAGATATCCCATCTAAAGATAAAGACAATGAGTCAATTACAGCTACAATTATAGCTATGGCGAAAAATCTTAACCTAAGTATTATCGCTGAAGGGGTAGAAACAGAAGAACAATTGAATTTCCTAAAAGGTCATGATTGTGATCAAATTCAAGGTTTTTTCTTTTCAAAACCTTTACTTGTAGATGATGCGACTGCTTTACTTGAGAAGGAACTTCAAAACTCTTAACCTGAGGTGAATGTGGATTCTCAACATTTAAATACAACAAATTCTTATCGAAAACTTCTTGATATTCAAAAAGAAATTACGTCTTTGACTTCTGCAAGTATGTTACTTGAATGGGATCAAGAAACTAATATGCCTGCAGCTGCTGGAGTGCAAAGAGCTGAATCACTTAGTGCTTTATCAGGTATTATTCATGCCAAATCTACCTCGCCAGAACTCGGAGAGATTCTTGAAGCCCTTAGTGGAAACTCAAGCGAATTATCTTCACAACAAAGAGC
>CAWVXU010000049.1:0-20025 GCA_963934255.1 uncultured Fibrobacterales bacterium | reverse complement strand
CCATCGCTACGCTCATTACGTTTACCATCGCTACGCTCATGGCTGGAGTTTTCACTATTGTTTGAATAGTTGGAGTTTTTCATTATGCTGAGTTTCTACTTGCGTTGATATTAGCTGCAAGGGACTTCACAACCATCTTACGAAATGCTTCAACTTGTTCTTCTGATAATATGATTTCACCAATTTCATGGCGTCTTACTGAGTCAAGTGCATACTGCTGTATAGCAAGCAGAGGTAAGACAATTTTTTCTCTTAATGCAATTGATTCTTTAATCCTAGGACTCACATCAAGGAGTTCAGTTTGGCCTGAAATCTTTTTCAAAATAGCAATGGTTTTGATCGCTTCTTCGTGAATATTGGTCCAAAATGGTCCATATTTTTCATGATCAGAAAGGTACTGTGTCAGCGGGAAATATGTTTTACTTAAACTCTGCATAGCATTTTCGACAAGAGTTCTAAAGAACATACTTGATTCATACATCTCTATTATATCAGCTTCACGAGTCTCTATCACAGATTCAAGTGCAGTACCTAAACCATAAAAACCTGGAATGTTTTGTTTAATTTGTGACCATGAGCCTACAAAAGGAATGGCTCTTAAATCCGACAACTTTAGTTTAGCGGTCTTTTTACGTTTGGCTGGGCGTGAACCAATATTAAGGCGATCATAATACTTAAGTGGTGTCATTTCTTCAAGGTAAGAAGTGAAAACAGGGTTTTCTTTGAAGTCAATGTACATCTGCTTTGAAACATTTGAAAGTTCACCAAGTAAAGCTTCTTGTTCGTTACTTAGGTCATGTTTGTCACCATGGAAAAGTAAAGATTCAAGGCCTGCTGTAAACATTTGTTCCATATTATAGCGTGCTGCATTGAGATGACCAAAATTTGACGAAATTGTTTGCCCTTGAATAGTCAAATGGATATTGTCATGCTCAATAGAAGGACCTAGTGAACGGTAGAATTTATGAGTATTACCACCACCACGTGCAGGAGGTCCACCTCGTCCATCAAAGAATGTGACATGAACACCGTGTTGTCTTGAAATATCCGTTAAAGCCTTTTTGGCTGTGTAAATTCCCCAGTTAGCAGTCAAGTAACCACCATCTTTGGTTCCATCAGAGAAGCCTAGCATCACATGTTGACGCATTCCACGGCGTTTTAGATGTGTTAAATAAACAGGATTTGAATAAAGTACATCCATGATACCACGAGAGTTGTCAAGATCTTCGATTGTTTCAAACAATGGAGTGATATCTAAATTTGTCTCTTCATGCTTCCAACCAGAAAGGTGAGCTAAAACAAGAGGTTCAAAAATATCTAGCGCAGTTTGGGTGTTTGAAATGATGTATCGGTGAAGGCCTTGAGTTCCATTGGTATTTTGAATCTCTCGTCCGACTTGAATTGATTTGAGGGTTTCAGCTGTGAGTTCACTTGGAAATTTAATCTGCTCTAAACCGACAGGCATATCAATTTTAAGAAGCTCACTAAGGACCTCTAGTTTTTTAGTGTCATCTAAATCATCATAGTTTTGAAGATCAGTAGAACTATCAGGTGCTGATTTTTTAAAATGATGAATAATTTCAGAAATGGCTGCGTCATGTATGTCAGAATCTTGACGTAAATCCATGCTTGCAAAGTGGAATCCAAAGATTTTAATCTTCGAAATGAAGCTGTATAAGTAATCAAGATTGAGACCAGTTTGTTTCTCAATAATGAATTGACCCAGCTCTTGTAATTCACTTGTTAACTCATCAGCTGAGTTATAAATTTCACGATCCCGGCCGTCTAATACTGTGTCTAGTGTGTCATTAAGCTTTGCTTCAATTTTCAATAAACGAGTATAAGAACCATTCATTGTGAGGCGGCGTTTAAGTTGTGTGATATCGCCAATGTAAAGTTTAAGCACTTCAACTTTTAATTCGTGAGCTACATCTTTAGTTGTTTCATGAGTGACAAATGGATTGCCATCACGGTCACCACCAGGCCAGAATCCTAATTCAATAAGAGCGTGTGGTTGGATTTGAGGAGAATCAATAAACCGTTGTTGAACGCGTTCTTGGATTTCAGGAATGACAGTATAAAAAATATCTTTTAGGTAATGAATGATTGACTTGGCTTCTTTAAGCGGAGTTGGTTTTTCATTATTTTTAAATCGAGTACGGCCCATTTGAACAAGAAGTTCACGTATGCCTGAAACATCATTTCCAGCAATTGCTTTAGATAGGTCTGTAATAATACCCAGCACAGCCTCAGGGTAGAATTGAGTAGGGTGTGCCGTCAAAACAATCCGAATACGATAATCATCAAGAAGGTCAAAAAGTTCTTTTCCTTTGTTTTCGGACTCAACTTGACTCAAAAAGTGTTCAAGGGTGCCAGCACCATTCATTTCGTTGATGTCAGTAAAGCTTGCTTCTTCAATGGCATCAAATAGCACAACTTGACGCTCAACGAGTTGTAAAATTCGGAATAAAACACCATTTGTATATTCTTGTCCGTCTTTTTCAAAGGATTCAGCGATAAATGACTCAACAACGACTTTAGGTGAGAGACCAGTTTCAAGTTGACTTGCGCAATGTTCAGCAAATAATGGTAGTTTGTTTCCAACAGACTCAAGCTCTTCATAAGGTAGCGTTAAAAACAGGCTATTATAAAGTTGGTAACGTACAGAAACTAGTTCTTTGTATCTATCGAGTAAGGATTTAGATTTATTCATATTATCTCCCAATAATAAAGGGGAACCAAATTTTAATTTTCATAACCCCAAAGATAAAAAAAAATGATAACTTCTGAGGCGTCTATGCAAAGCAACGAATCTAAATTGATTATTGCAAAAGAGTGGGTGACTAAATGGGCCCCACTTTTTGGGTTTTTAGGTGGTTTTTGCTGGGATTCATGGACTCTAGGGCAAATTGTGACATCTTTAGATCTTTATTTGCTTACAATTTATTTACTCGGTGCCTTTGGATGTCTTTTTTTACTGGAGAGTAAGGTCCAAAAATGGGCGATTTTGGGCTATCATTTTAGCGTTGGTACGCTGCTGTCGGCTTTATTAATCCTGTATTTTAAAAGTGCAGCATCTTGGGGGAGTTTTCTGATCATTATTGCCCTTGCTGTTTCAATGACACTCAATGAATTTGTTGGAGAAAAGAAGTTTGGCGATAAAATAAGATTGATGGTACTTTGGTGGGTGACTATGATGTTTTTGAATTTTGTTATCCCTCATTTACTCAAATCAGTATGGAGCTTATGGTTTTACTTGAGCCTAATTATTTCACTAACTGTAATCTATTTTATTTCGAAAAAATTAAAAATTCTGCTGAAGGCACCTCTCGTCATTGCTGGTATAGTATTGCTTGTCCTTTGGATAGGGAATTTTTTACCACCTGTACCACTTGTTTTGAAATCACAGTTCATAGGAAGTGACTTAGTGAAAGAGAAATACCAAGCGAAGCTTTTATATCAAGGTGGCTTTTTTGAAGAAAATTTAATTGAGCACACTCAAGGCAAGCCTTTATTTTACCTTACTTCAGTATTTGCTCCTAGTGGAGTGGATGCGAAACTTTTCCACAAATGGTGGTATCAAAACAAATCAGATAATAAATATAAGCTTATAGATAACATTCCTCTTCATTTAGCTAGCGGCGGGCGAGTAAATGGTTGGCGTTTGTTTAGCCGAAAATCTAATCTTCGAGAAGGATTGTGGCGTTTGGAAACAACGAACGAATCTGGTGCGATTATTTCTTCGCTTCAATTTGATTTAAAGTTAAATACACATGAAGTAGAATCGGTTAACATCACCCAACAGATTGATGACACTACCTCGGCTGCGGGGAATCAAGCGAAGGTGATACTTTTTCAGTTAGATTAGTAGAAGTCCCATGAAACACTCAAATTTGTTTTTTGATGATTTCTTTCAAAATGGTATTGTATAAATTCTAGTGTGAAATTTTCAGTTATCATCCATGCAATTGAAAATTGAAACTGACTTTGCTTAGGGTAGTGTGAAATACTTGTATTCCAATTGTTTTGAACCCAATAGAACCCTATGCCTAGGTGTTTGAGGTGATGACGTGATAGACTTATAGATGACTGGTGAGAATTAAACAAAAACAAATGACTTTCAATTAGATCATCTTCGTCGAAAAAAATTTTAGTTCCTAATCTTTTGAATATTTGATTTGAAATTTGAAATTGAATTTTCTCTTTATGCATGTATTGTATGAATAGCCAATATTTTGGTTGGAAATAATAAACGCTTCCACTTGGAATATATTGGGTTTGATGATAAAATGGGGTGTCCTCGATAAAATAGACAGGGGAGAATGAAATACTTGATTCTTTTATCATCAATAGTGGCATGTGCAATTGAATAAAATGTGTTTGACTTTTATAAGTGGATTTGTTTTCTAATGAGTATTGAATTTCAAACATAGATGGGCTTGGCATAATATGTGAGTTGTCATCATAACTGCCGTTATAAAATGAAAAACCAATTGAGGGGTTAAGTACCAGGTAGATAAGACAATACTTCATTTTAAATTTTGTTTTTATAAAAAAGAAAGCTGCTGGTCTTGTCTTCAATTTGGATGAATAATAAATACATCCCTTGGTGTAATTTCTCTCCTTGCTTGTTAATGTTTTTATTGAGCAACTTAGCTTGGGAGCTTTCTTTATGATACCTATATCCATCAGAGTTATAGATAGCCCAATCTATCAAGTCCGTTGATTTAAAGCCTATTAGGTTGATGGCGAAATATTCACCCTCAATAAATAGAGGACTGGCTAGAGAGATAGATTTAATTTGATAGGGCGTTGGCCAATGTTCCTGTTGGTTACGCCAAGTGATACAATTTTGACTAATTGGAATAGCTTGATATTGTAGGCATATCTCTCCTCCAGAATTAATCAGGCTCGGCCAAGGACTCAGCTCCTTTAGGCAAGACCTTAGGTGACCATAATAAGCTAAAAATTTAAGTGAGTCGGATGTGTATATACAACTTGAATATTCTGATGGGTGTTGGTTGGTATCTAAAACAAATGGCTTCTTATTGACGATTATATTCAAGCCTTTAAGAAGTGTATTTTCAGTTCTTATAATTTTAATCCATTCTGGGATTGAGTCATTGGAATAAATTTGAAGTTCAGTAATTTCAAAGGGATAGGGAGTTGAAATGAAATAGCTAGTGTTGTTGATGGGGTAATCATCGCCGACAATTTTTATTTCAAAATTATTAATACTATAGAAAGACGATACTTTTGATTTTTGAAATAATTCTGGTAGTTTCAAAACCAATAAGCGTTTCTCTGTCTGAAACCAAACTGTATCAGGTATATCTTCCCACTTAAAATCACCTAAAGATTTACTTAATACAAAGCCAACAGCTTGATCTTTCGTACAATTGACTTGAATGCTATCTAAATCACCTATTATGAGGCAGTCATTTAAATGTTTTTGAGAGATGGGGCTGCCATAATTGACAGATGATTCTAAAGAATCTTGTGTACTATGTTTTGCCCATAAATGTGTTGTGTTGAATGCTGAATCAACGATTCTTTCCCACGATTGGCCTGTAAGCGCAGAGGGCACTAAAATTGAATCAATCTCAATGGGTTGAACAATTATTGAGTCTTCTATTGATTCCAAAAGACCATAGTGAAAGACTTGAAACAATAATTCGCTTGAGTTTGTTAATGGCTTGTGAGGCTGATGTCCTGGGTGAGTTGAATAGGGTGAATAGACGTGATGCCCTGATATGTATAGGGTATCTCTGATGCTTAATTGAGAGTTAATGTGGATTTCAATTATACATGGTGGCTTTAGTTTGTAGGCATAGATTTCAAAAAACTCAGCCTCAATGTCTAGTTTCACCTGAGGATTGGCGTGAACTTCACTCAAATATGCTTGAGTGCATGCGGCCGATAGTGAATGGGTTAATAAAATTGCATATACAATTTGTAATAATGATGAGTTCATAGCGCTTTGGCTAATTAATCAATGACTTGGTCCGCGGGTAAAATAAAACGAATTGGGTTAACAGGCTTGCCATCTAGATGCACTTCGTAATGAAGATGAGACCCTGTTGAGCGGCCTGTGTTACCCATATAGCCAATTGGCTGATATCTTTGAACAAAATCCCCAACTTTTACTATGGCTTTATTTAAGTGTGCAAAACGAGTAACTATCGCATTGCCATGGTCAATAGTAATGTTGTTTCCAAAACCACCGCCACTTTTAACAGACTTAATAATGCCGTCTGCGGATGACAAAATTGGAGTCCATAGCTTATTACTAATGTCTAATCCATTATGCGCGGTGTTTGCTTCCCCAGTAACTGGGTGAGTACGAATACCAAAACCTGATGTTAGCCTTCCTTCAGTAGGTAGAATACTAGGAGTATGACGCCAGAAGTTAACATTTTGTTCAGTTATTTTGCGTAAGGTAGATAAATTTTCATGTGAGAAGCTAGTCTGGCGAGTCAAGGTTTGGGCAAAAGAATGTAGATCAGATTTCAGTTGCGATTTTGGAAACACCATTTTTTGAAATAATGAATCTTTATTGGCTGGTCCACCAACACCTTGCATAAATAATTCATGTGATATATTGTTAAGACCACTGCGTTTTCTTAATCGATTTTCATTTTGTTGCAGGCCCGAAAGTTCGCTTGCAACGTCTTTCATATCAGTTTGCAATTCAGCTGCAATCTCTTCTAAGTATATTTGAGTCTTTTGTGCGTCGCCTAGAGAATAATTGGCAAATGCATAGAGAGGCCAAAAAGCCAACAATATTAAACCAAGACCCAGTGATGTGCGTTTTAAAAAATGAAACACTTTGAAATGCCATCGAGTGATAGTCCATTGAAATAAGGGTTGACCCTGCTCATTGTAAATACAAATTTTTGTATCAGGATTTAGCATCAAATTCTTTATTTTATTAGAAATCAAACAAAAATTTAGTTTAATCTATTCGAATTTCAAGCTTGATTAATAGTCAAACTTCTCTGTTTCTGAAGGCTTGATAAGTTTCTTGGAGCCAACATGCTCATTTTTGAGTTTTTTTAGCCCATCATTTTTGATTTTATCCCAATCGGGTGGGTCGAGTTGGAGTTCAAATTGTTTGATATAACTCAAAGTCTTTGATTGTTCGAGCTGAATGCCAAACCCAGAATGAATTTTAACGGGAATAAATAGAAGGAGATTTCCTATAATTAATATAATCAGACTTGCCTTCAGTAGACCTAGGCCGGCTCCTCCAAGCCGATCAAATACACCGGCTGGTGTCATGGCAATAATTTTACTAAGAAAATTACCGATCAATAATACAATAACCAAAGAGCCGACGAAGATAGTAGAGCCAACAGCTATCTTGATAGTGGCCGGGTTCCATTCAAAGTGTGGCGTTATATATTCAGCTGCTTGTGAGCTAAAAGCCCAAGACGCATAACTAGCAGCCGCTATACTTAACAATCTGAAAATGGATTTAATGAGGCCCGCCCATGCTCCGGTGGCCATTAATAATAAAATTAGTCCCAATGAGACAGTATCAATCCAGTTCACAGTAAACTCCTCGTGAATTTTAAACTAGAAATATTTATCTTTAAATGACCATATTGCTTTTGAGGCCCCAATGAATCAAAAAATTATTGTTAATAAATTAGAATCAAGTCAACGTTTAACTAAGGATGACGCCCTCTGGCTTTATGAAAATGCAAGTTTGGAGTTTCTATCTGAATGGGCATTGAAATCAAAAAAACAAAAATTTGGTAACAAGGTTTTTTATAATCGAAATATTCATTTTGAACCCACAAATGTTTGTGTTTACTCGTGTAAATTTTGTGCATTCTACAGAAAGCCTGGCTCTACAGAAGCTGATGGAGCTTGGGACTTTCAATTTAAAGACCTAAAAGCTGAGTTAGACAAACACCCTGTTGGGCAATTGACTGAGGTGCATATTACGGGGGGAGTTCACCCGGATCGCGGTGTTGAATATGGTATTGAACTCTGTCGTCAAATTCGAGAATATCGACCTGAAGTTCACATCAAAGCTTTTACAGCAGTGGAAATCACCTTTTTTGCTCGTAAAAGTAAATTAACAGTTGAAGAGACTTTACTCCAATTAAAAGAAGCTGGGCTCGATAGTTTACCAGGCGGTGGAGCTGAAATCTTTAACGCGAGTGTGCGAAAGAAAATTGCTGGTGGTAAAGCTCCGGCTCATAGGTGGCTAGAAGTACACGAAACAGCGCATAAAATTGGCTTAGCTTCAAATGCAACAATGCTCTATGGGCACCTAGAATCTTTCGGTGATCGTATCGATCATATGGGTGATTTACGAGACTTACAAGATAAGAATCAAGGTTTTATGAGTTTTATTCCTTTGCGTTATTTAAATCAAAACAATGCTTTGAGTGATTTACCGGAAGTTGGACAAGATGACGACTTTAGAAATTTTGCTGTGTCTCGATTGTTTTGTGATAATATCCCACATTTAAAAGCTTATTGGGTTATGACTGGCATGGATGTTGCACTTGAGTCCATGAAATATGGTGTAGATGATTTGGATGGAACTATTGATGACTCAACAAAAATTTACTCCATGGCTGGAGGTGTTTCAAATCCAAAAATTAGAAGTAATGACTTACAAAGTTTAATAGCTAGCCAAGGTGCTCAACCTTGTGAACGAAATTCTCTTTACGAAGAGATTTAATTCCAAAGGTTAAATTTTTGATAAAAAGCTTAAAACCAGTCTGATTTATGCAGTTCAAGGTGTTCCTTGAGTTCAACAGTCACACTATGCGGTATTTTTAAACTTCCGACTGATGCTCCGCCACCCACATCTCCGTGGAAATCTGAACCACCTGAACAAACAAGTTGGTGTTTCTTAGCGATTTCACGGTATTTACGTCCTACGTTCCCCTTTTGACTATGGCAATATGTTTCAATACCACCTAATCCCATCTTAACCATCTCTGGTATTAAACTGTCTGCGTTGGTTTTGTGAGGGTGGGCCATGACAGAGATACCTCCAGCTCGGCGGATTAATTGTAAACTTTGCTCTACAGTAAGTCCTTTTTTCTCAATAAAAGCGGCACCTTGGTCACCCAAGTACTTATTAAAGGCCTCACTAAAGGAGCTTACATATTCTTCCTTTAAGAGAGCCATGGCGATGTGTGGTCTACCTAGTACTCCATTTTTTGAGAAGCCTTTGACCATCTCGTAAGAGATTTTAATATCCAAGGAGGCTAGTTTTTTTAAAATCAGTTTAATTCGTTGAGATCTATTGCGAGATTGCTCTTGCATTTGGATATTGAAATTCAAATTAGTGGGGTCAAAATAATAACCTAATATATGGATATCTTTACCAGCGTGAACTGCTGAGATTTCAACTCCAGGAATATATTCAATCCCCTTTGAGTTAGCATAAAGGTGCCCCTTTTCAAAGCTATCAATATTATCATGGTCAGTGATAGCCATGGATGTCAAGTTGCGGGCGCTTGCCATATCAATTAATTCTTCCACACTATGTAAACCATCCGAGAAGATAGAATGCATGTGCAAGTCGGTCGTTTCTTTACGACTTCGATTTCTGGCTTTAACGGCTCTTTTCATATGACTAACTTAGAAAAAATGATTATTTCGCTTTATTATACTCTATTACTTTTTCAATATAAGCTCGATGAGAGGTTTCGGGGAAGTATTTTAAGATGAACCGATATAAAGGTAATACAGCCTTAGGATTAAGTTTTTTTGGGCTGTTTTGGCTACTTCAAGTACTAGACTTTCTGCTTTTTCCATTTCACTTGAAATTTTACCATATTGATAATAACACCAAACAGCATCTCGATAATGATTTTCTCTTGAAAGAATAGGGCCAAGTCGTTCAAAAATAGCAGGCTCTCATGTTAACTTTAATCTTAAAGAGTCTAGCGCAAGATAGGTATCTAATGCTAATCGACTTGCTCCAGTTTGAAGAGCCAGGGCAATTGTTGTAGAAACCGAATCAAGAGCAAGATCTTCTTTTTCATATTTCATATAGAGGGCTGTTTGAGCTTGGGATAATTTAAGATTTAAGGGGGTAATAGTTAGAATTTCATTCAGTAGAGCGTTGGCTCGATCAAATTCATCCAGAGGGTAGTTACTGAGGGTTTTGAGCTTCATATCAAGTGAAATTTGGTCCGTACTATTTGAATATTGTGGTTGTTGTTCAGATGCGTAGTTGGGTGGTGAGAATTGGTCAATTAACTTGTTTGAAGTGTCATTATAATTTATTCCCTCAATTGCTGCGATAACGCTATCTCTAGAGGTAATTTTATTTGCGCCAAAAATACAGGCTCCGCTCAAACGACCAGATAAAACACTGAATGAGGACAAACATATGAATGGATAGATCCCCATAATCGTTTGATAAAAAGAAATACTTTTGAAAATAGTTAAACTGAGTATACCAATGGCATTAAATAAGGCGCCTAATGTGAGTGAAACCAGAAATGTTGAACCAAATAACGTGATAGCAAAAAATAAACTTTCCCTGCCTTTAGTTTTTAATTAGTATGCCCAATTTGAAGGTGACCAGGTGTCAAGTCCTGATGTAGTTGTTAATCCGACGAGGTGAGATATGGGGATGAAGTAGACGAGAAATACTAAAATAAACAAACTACTTGAAATAAATAAAAATGAAGAGTAGCCTAAAGTGGGTTCAACTCCTATTGATATTTGATAAAAAAATGATTCATTGAACTTTGGATGTCTTTGGGGAAGAGATAAAGCACGAAAAGGGTGGGTATGAGATAAACAAAGCTGGCCATGAAAAGACGCCATGTGCAGGCTAAGCTTTCTTCCATACTATTTAAATTAGACCCCAAGCCTTCATCAAAATGACCATTTTGAGAAGGCAAAGCAAATCTCGAGGCAACAAAGCAATGCACCAATAAAATTGCTATAGGAATGAGAAGAATTGATTCTGGAAACTTTTCAACTGGAGCTTTGAATATGCTTAAGATGATAAAATATAAAATCGAAATAAGTGCCAGGCTGATAAAAGGGGGACTTTTAAAAAAGCTTACTGCACATTGTCCTGAGTACCCAGTAAAATAAGAAATACCTTGTGGCCTTGATATCATGAGAATAACTTCGATTTAGTGTTATTTGTTTACCGTCTTAAAATTGTAAGCTAAAGTCAAAGGATTGTTGAGCTTGAAATAAAACAGCTTCTTGGTTTCCATATTCAAAATGATAGTTAACTTTAAACATGTAACCTTCATAATCTTGATTAAGTCCAAAACCTAAGGTCCATAGTTTAAAATCATTGTGATCAATTAACTGATAAAGTCCGCCTCTTAGCCAAATAAACCCGACGACTTGTTTCTCCAAGCCAATAGATATTCGATCCTTTTGGTCAGCATAAAGTCCCTTCTTGATATCAACTTGAGCTAAAAAATCCTGAGTAAATTCATAGGAAACTCCGCCAAGTAATATTGGAGGAATATCTTCAGTGTATTGGCGTCCAGTTAAGAAGTTTGAATATCGCATGAAGGAGAAAGGGTCTTGAATAACAAATCCAAAAGAAATGACAGACTGGATAGACCACTGAAGCCCAAAATCTAATCCAAAACCATAGCCGCCACCTTGCGAACAGTCAATACCTGTGCATTCATTGCCTATTTCAACCAACATTCCCTTAAGGTTAACTCCTGCTTGAACTTGATTAAAATAGGCGCTAAATAGGCTGAGATCACTGGCATAAGATGAATAGAAAACCATTTCTTTAGCTAAAGCATCTCCTTCATATTGAAGGGTTTGGGCGTGATATAAGTTTCGGGACAAGGGAGCAGCATAGGCGATTATCTGCTTGGGAACTTGTGTGGGTAAAACTTCACGTGAAAATTGCATTTGTTGTGAACTTACTTTGGCTAGTCCAGCTGGGTTCCAAATAGGGGAAAAGGCATCGTCAACAAGTGAAACTCCCGCGCCTCCCATTGCCCGATATCTACCACCGCCTGGTCTGGATGCATAAAACCCTCTAATGCCTGAAAGTGCCTCATCATGAGTTTTTATGAAGTCTTTATCAATTTGGTCACGATTTTTGTTTTGAGATATCCAAGGTCCGTATTCATAGAGGAGCCAAGCACTGAGTGCACTGCCGGAAATTAAACTTAAAACATAAGGCGTTTTAAAATCAGTAGCAATTTTTTTTAATGGTTGAGTGGTTAATTGGGTATCATATCCAATGAGCTTTGCGTTGATATCTTGAAAGGCCTCAGGGTACTGGTTTAATCTGTTGAGTTGAAATTCAAAAGAATGTTCCCAAAGCGCTGCTTGCTCATTGACTCCGATAAGCCTAAATTCAAAGCGGGTTCTTGTTCCACTTTTACCACCAAAAACACCCAGTATTAAATCAGATTTTAACAGTTTTCCAGACTCTATGAGGCATCTATCATCAAAACATATCGGAGCCTTCATATAGCCCATTTGTCTGTATTGGTAATGAATGTCGTCACTTGATGGTATGTCAAAATGTTGATTTTGATTGAGTACCATTAAAAGTGATTGATAAATGATTTTTGATTCACTATCGCTGACGCCCTGCATCTGTGGAGCCAAAACCACTAATTTGGGAGTTGTTGCCCATGTCATTTGAATCAGACACATCATGAAAATAAGTTTTCTCATCGAAATACCACCACAGATTGAATAATCTTGGCTCTTTTAGAACGCTGGTGAATAGCTCCGGATTCAAAAAATATTAAGTATCTACCATTTCTAGCAAGTCTTCCGCTATCTGTTCTACCATCCCAATAAATATTTTGGATTACTTGAGGGAAAACTTCTCTTTTAATAAGTCGCTTAACGAGCTCACCCGCCATGTTGTATATGTTGATTGTTACAATAGCCTTATTACCTTGAGGGGCGCTAGGGAGGAAGTCAATGCGGGTTCCTAGTTCATTATTGCCATCATGACTAGCAATTACGTCAGGGCTAAAAGGGTTGGGAGTAATAGATATGAATGGTTTCTTTCCTTGGCTTGCTTGCTTGGATATATCAAAGAAAACTGGCCATTGATATTTGAGTAACCAAGTGATTTGATCATCTGTGTTTTTGTAGGCTTTGGTTTTGGCTGCTGTAGGGAATGTCCAAATGGGTGTGTCGGTAAATTCAGAGCTATCAATTTCAAGGAATAGGTAACTTGAGTCATTGAAGTTTCTGAGGTATAGTGACTCAATATCAGTATCTTTTTGGTATTGAATAATAGGCATTGAGTCCAATGCTCTTGAGAACGGGTAATGAATAGCAAAAGGACCTTCAAGTACTGTTCTGGCTTCACGAGCCCATGTACTTGAATCACGTAAGTCACCACGAAGTCGAATTGGGATATCGGCTGTTCCTTGATTGGCATCTTTTCTTATGATTAATTGAAAAACTGAATCCCGAATAAATATTTTTTGGAAATTATTAACTGGAATAATACCTATTACTTCAATGTCTTCGAACGTTGAAATTTGGTTCCATTTAGCGTTTATTTTGATGGGACCAATATATTGGTCTGGAATAATAAACTGATTTGATATTAGTGAATCATTATTCATTGAAATGATTTGCCCGGGATTGTATCTAAGTGTAGGGTTTATTTGATCGATTAATTCACTCGAAACTTCTAAAGTATCACCAGGGAAGTAAAAAGCTTTCTTGGGGCGGATATTTAAAACAAGTTCATTTGATAGGATTTCTTTATTAATGAAATTCTTTTGCCAAAGGATTGTATCTGCATGCCATGACAGTTGAAGTGTTAAAGCCAGCGTGTCTTTGTGTTTGGGCGACGTGATTTTTATTGCTTTTGTCAATGAATCAAGCTCCACAATCCAATTCTCATTTGATTTTTTTGTGATTACAAAGCTGTCTAAAGCCTGATTTGAAATATCATGATTAATCCCTTTTTGGTCGTATAGTTTAAGCTGCAAGTTAATTTGTGTTGATAAAGGCATTTTTAATGTGTCTTGCGCTAAAGGGTAAATAATCCAATTTGATTTAGATACATTAACCTTTGAGTGGAATTTTTTTCCATAGGTTTTATTAGTTGCAATTTGGTTTTCACGATAAATGACAAAGTAATATTCCAAATTAAGGAAGCCTTCCAGATTTAGACTTAAAGGGATGTTAGCTTGGTTGTTTTGGAAGTCGGTTATTTTTTGTTGATTCCATTGAGTATTATTCCATCGATAATAAATAAATGCAGAGTCTGGAATGTTTTGATAATTAAGAACGAGATTTAATTCATCAACAAAATTATTCCCTGTGAATTCATATTGGTCTTGGGGGCTATGGGTATCTTGGAAATCAAAGATTAAATTGGAATCGAGTTCGCTTCCTCTTTGAATGAATATTGAATCTATTGGGATGACATTAGAATTCTCTGGTATGATCGCAAGGGCGTATAACGCAGGGGCATACAGTAACGTATCCTGAATATTTCGAATCTGTGGACTAGGTGATTGAATATAAATTTTGGCTTGGGTTAGTTCAAAACCATTTAGAGTTGTAGAAAAGGATGTATTTACCTGTGAGGAGTTTAAAGTTAAAGTCGGACCGATAAATTCAAGATATTGGTTAATAGCTTGGTTCTTGAAAATAGTTATTGGTGTTGAACTGATTGCAACTGCTGTGTTCGTGGATACTTGAATAGAATAATCACCTTCATCAAGATCTTCAAAAAGATATTTCCAAATTCCTTGCTCTTCAAAAATATGACCATGAACTCTTTTGTCTTCAGTGAAAGCTAATGCAACAATTTCGCTTGCTGGGCTAGTGACTGATGATAGTGAACCAATAATTCGTGATTTGTTTTTGAAAATTATGTTTCGTTGATTGAAGTCAATATTTAAATCAGTTACTTCTACCTTCCGAGAATTGAATTCACTTCCTATAATCCATTTTTGTTTAGCTGGGATTTGAAATTTGAATTCACCATTTTTATTTGTTTGAGACCAAATGGTATCTTGACCTGTTGAAAATGCATAAACTAAGTGATTGGGTATAACTTGTTTGAGCGTTGAATCCTTAGCAACCCAGGATTCAATGATAGTTGATCCTTTAATTTCAAAGATTGATTTTTTAATAATATGATTTTCAATAATACTTTGAGGGACATTAATGGGTATGGTTTTATTTTCAAATTTTGAACTTTTCACTAATAAATTAAATTGACCAGGTCCGAGTTCAATTTCAACTTTACCCTCAGGAGTTGTTTGTGTTTGAGTGAGAAAAGAGCCGTCGGCTCTTTGGATTTGAATGGGTACTGAATTGAGTGGTTGGTTACTTTCGTCAAATAGTTGAGATTTCCACAGAAAAGATTCATTCTTAACAATGATTTTACCAATAGAAAGTAGTTCACCTGATTGTATTTCCAACTCTATGGGAGTGCTAGTAATCCCATTTTTGTTAATGGAATAATAGTGGTATAAGCTAGGAGTTAAGCTTGATTTAAAATAACCTTGACTACCTGATATTGCTGAAGTTTTTACATTGGTAATTGCATTTTCAAAAATAATTTTGGCTCCTGGAAATGGGAGTTGATTTTCATCTAAAATTTGTCCTTCAACGTGAGATGTTATTTTTTCAAATTGAAGTTGGAGTGTTGTGTCTTTGTAAAATTGACCGGAAATAATAATAGGATGATAAAGAGGGTTAATCAATTTAATATTCCATTGACCTTGTGGAATGTTAAATTTACTATCCTCAAAACGATCAAAATATAAAGGTGATTTTGAATTCAAACTTTCAAAATGAACTTGAGTGTTAAATGGAAGAGGGTCTAATGTTAATTGAACATTTTTTTGTTTGACGAAAGCATCAATATTGGATTCACTAATGAGCTGACCATTTGCGTATGCTGCAACCGATAAAGAAACAGAATCACTATATGAAAAGTTATGAAAATTAAACTGACTAAATGTGTCTGTTGTGAAAAACTCGTGTAGTGATTGTGAAAACAGCATATTACCATACTTAACAGGCTTGAATACCCTGATCAAATATTGGTCGGCTTCATTCGTGCGAGACCAACGTAAAAAATTAATCTCTGATAAGGTTGCATCAAGAGTATCACCCTGCGTCGGATATATCCATTGCAGTGAGTCATTCAACTTAAGGCCTAATCCATATTGAAATGAGTTGATTAAAACTCGTTGATAATCCACTAGGTTTTCTTGTGGTCCATATGCAGGGAAAATGGAATAGAAATATTTTTGACCCCTAATAAATGCTAGGTCTCCATTTTGCAAGAGACTCGTACCGGCTAAGTCCAGATAAGGAGTTGAACTCCAACCTTCTTTGAATATTTGGCCTTCATATTGTTTAGTTATCTCATTATAGGCAATGGCTTTGTCTGATATAAACCAACGCCAGAGTTGCACTCCATCTGGTCCATTCCATTTTAAAACAGGCAACTCTTCACTTTGTTTACCGGAAACCGGACTCAGCATTTCAAATGGCTTATCACTGAGTATTAAAGTTTCAAATTTCAAAGAGTCACTAGGGTCTTGAATATTTTCTATAGTGAAAAAATGACTACCAGGAGTTAGAGAATTCGGATTTATTTTGAATATATCATCTATGACTTCAAATTCAAAAAATAGTTCTTGTAAGCCGGTTTGGAAATCAGAACGGTAAAGGTTTAATGAATCACTTTTAGTTACTCCTAAGTCAATATTGAATTCAGGAGATTGTTCTTGTCTAAATCTATCGGCCGTTGGGGTGATTGTATTTAAAGCCCAAGCCATTTGACAAAGAATCAAAGCTAAGACAGAGTACTTAATAGACATATAATACTCCTATATTTAAAGCCTGAGTTGGAAGCGATTGCAAGTCAATACTAACCTGGATGAAATCACCTAATACAATACCGGTTGTTAAATAGGGAACATGCCCCTTGTCCAACCACTTACTAAGTCCAAGAATTTCTATCTTTTCAAAAAAACGATCTGAATTTTTTGAATCAAAAATTAACCATGCTAAGCTTCCTCTAAAAGGCAGGAAATTAAAGTCACTTGCAATAACAAGGTCAGGCTGAAAAGACCATTTGGTTGGATTGACAAATTGTGAAATTGAGTCTATATCATTAACTTTGATACCAAAGTTTGCTTTAAACCAGGTTAATGATAAGTTAAGTTTTTGGGGGATGACTGCAAAGCCTAAGGAGTGAACCTCGGGGGTGATCCAATATACGTCTATTTCCTGACTTGATTTATTAAACTCTTGAGTTTCGCCGGATATGGATGACTCAATTGAGGCATTGCTCAGCAAACTGTCAGTAGGTAGATTCATTTCTAAAGTGAGTGGATCAGTAAAATAAGGACTGGCTTGTTCAAAATTAAAATGCCCAATTAATTTTGTCTGAGTTGATAAAAGACTTTTCCATGACCATCGCCCCCATGCCAGACTGATTTCAGGACTCCATGAACTACCTTTAAATTCTGCTTCTAATATGGTATAGAATTGATTTTCTTCATATTTAATAGGGAATTGACTTTCTACATTGTTCTCATTGCGAGTTAAATTACCTCTCCAAGTGCCTTTCATGTTCCCGTGTAATTGGAAGTTGAACAAATGCTTGTGTAATTGAAAACCTATGTATTTATTTTGATCTAAGTGGAGGCTGTAACCTCCGGAAATTGTTTTCCAACTTTGTTGGAACAGAAAAGAAGAACTCAAATTCGCTCGAAGTTTCACATACCCATTTTCAATTGTTGAGTCAATGTCTAAGACACTGTTTGGGTTTTCAATGAGATAGGAGTTTTGAAAGTTTTCCACGTAATTTAGAGTGATAGATCCATCATAAAGTGGCATACCAGCGTTAATACTTGTACTTAGTGCGCCTTGATTACTCACACCGCCTTCTTCAAAAAGTGGGTGATTATTTAACCTAGATTGAATTCCATCACTTAATGGTGAATCAAATGTTAAAGGTAAACTTGTATTTATTTGACCATAAACTTTCTTGTAATTCTCAGAAAAGTCGTGAGTAAAAAGCTTTGGAGAGAACCCAAGTATTGCTTCAGATTGCGCAACACTTGATACATATTTTTGGGAGAATATTTGTGGAGCTAATAGAGTCAATAAGCACAATAAAAGCTGAGGGTATGATTGCCCTTTATTTTTTAATGTGAACGAATTCGGCATGGCTCTCAACCTCTTTGGTTTCCACCTGATGAGACATATCCACTAAGGATTTGAGCTCAGATGAAAATTTAAACAAAGGTGCGAGAGATTCGTTAAGTTGTATTTGGTCACCCGTTTTTGGGTTCCTTGCGGCTCTAGCTTTACGAGATTTGGTAAAAAAAGTACCAAATCCTCGAATTTCGATGTTTTTCTCTTCACTTAAAGATTCACCTACAAGACTAAAGAACCCTTCTATCACTTGCTTTATCTCATTTTGAGTAAAACCAGTAGAGCGTACTATATCTAAAATAAGATCTCTTTTAGTTACGTTTGACAAGAAAACATCCTTCTTTATTAAGCCTACTATAAATATAGCATCCGAATAACTCAGAATCAAGAAAAGCTTTCAAAAACTTTCTTGATACTTGGCACCACCCTTTAAATCGGCCAATTTGAACTACATTTTGAGGAAAACTTAAAGTAAAGCTCAATTTTTATGCAAAATCAGGTGAAAAAAAATGAATTTATGTTTGGAAACGTAAAAATCACCCCAAATTTTTTTCTTTCCCCCATGCATGGTGTGACTGATCGACCTTTTAGGAGGTTAACCTCGGCTCTAAGTCAGGGTAAAACAGGACTTCATGTTTCTGAATTTGTTGCAGTTGAGTCGTTAGGTCAGGGCGTGACAAAAGAAAACAACTTAATGATTCCTCATTCGAGTGAAAACCTTTTTTGTGCTCAAATATTTGGGGTAGACCTTCAGGCAATGGAGCTGGCTGCAAATAAAGCTGTGGAGCACGGCGCAAAGTTTTTAGAGCTCAATTGTGGTTGTCCGGCTCCTAAAGTGGTGAAAAGAGGTGGCGGATCTGGACTTCTTAGGGATTTACCCCATATGTCTAGTATTTTGAAAGTTTTGAGAAAAACTATCAAGATTCCTTTAAGTGTTAAAGTGCGCATAGGTTGGTCTGATGATGAAATAACACTTCAAGAGAGTCATAAGGTTGCTCAAAACGAAGGAGCTGACCTATTTGTCATCCATGGAAGAACTCGTTTGCAAGGATATCGTGGTTTAGCTGATTGGAATAAAATTGCTGAAATAAAACAATTGTCTAAAATCCCTATTATTGGCAATGGAGATATTATTGATGCTCAAGACGCTATTGATAAGCTTGATAAATATGGTGTAGATGGAGTTTCAATTGGTCGAGGAGCTATGCACAACCCTTGGATTTTTGATGAATATCACCATAAAGTAAACTCTTTGCCATGGAATGGAATTCAAAGTCAAAATGTGCATCAGGCAATGACAATGTTCAAAGGCTTTATGGAAGAAGATGGACTCATTGAAAAACGTTATATGGGGCGTTTAAAGCAAGTTTCAGCACGCATTTTCAAGTGTATCAAGAATGGTGAAGAATACAGAGGGAAGCTCCTAAGGTCGAATGAATGGGTTCAATTTGAGGATTATTTGTATCAGTGGTCTGATGAATTAAAGCAAATGGGGGTAGATCAAGATATTTTGTCTTTTGAAAACCTGGGTAATCTCAATGGAAAACCCGATAGAGTTATTCAATCGGGTCAAGATTTTAAAAGATAATGTTTTAATTGTCTTAAAAATCTTAGTGTTTATCGGTCCAAAACAAGTTATAATGGAAGGCAATTCCAACGGTGTTTTTGTGTCTTTATTTTCTTTTGATTTTTTGAGATACCCAACGTTTGTTCTTGGTAGAATCTTCTGAGTTGATACTTTGAAGATTCTTTAGCTTAAGAATATCTTCCTGAGACTTCTCTGTGACGTTTCAGGAAGATATGCTTGTTGAAATTTGAGAGATTTTTCATTTTTTTCGAAGGATTTTCTAATAAGGTTAATTTCAATCTACA